>NZ_JAUEIQ010000007.1:0-182457 GCF_030385545.1 Collinsella ihumii
CGCCCGGCCCCCCCGCCCCCCCGCCCCTCCCCACCTCATGCAAATCGGGGACGTACCTGCCGCGTGCATGCATGCACGCGGCAGGTACGTCCCCGATTTGCATGAGGCCGTTTACCGGCTGTGCGGGGTCTTTGGCCGAGTAACGAGATGTTTACAAAAAATCGCTTGCTTGCGCAGGTCGCACTGTAGCATAGTAGAGTAACTTAGGAAATGCGACGACAGGGCGAGTACCGGACGGACGCACCACAGCGAGCGGGCAGCGTGAGAACCCGTGGCGTGCGGTCGGGAACATACCCTCGAGCAGCCAAGCCGAACGCGTATCGGCGGACGGGCGATCCCCGCATCCGCATGAGACGCAAGTACGCCGCGCCGGAAGCCACCGTGACAGGCATCCTTGCAGGGTAGCACCTCCGTCTTCGCACATCCTGGTATCCAACACTGCGATAGCGAGGGGGACGGATGCAACTGAGAAGCGATGCCATCAAGAAGGGGCTGGCGCGAGCGCCCCACAGAAGCCTTCTGAAAGCCGACGGGTTGACCGACGAGGAGCTCGAGCGACCGCTCGTCGCGGTCGTGTCCGCCCAAAACGAAGTGATCCCCGGCCATATCCACCTGCAGCAGATCGCCGACGCCGTCAAGGCGGGCGTACGGCTCGCAGGCGGAACGCCGTTGCAGGTCAACACCATCGGCGTGTGCGACGGCATCGCCATGAACCATGAGGGCATGCGCTACTCCCTCACGAGCCGCGAGGTCATCGCCGACTCGGTCGAATGCGCCATCCAGGGCCACCAGTTCGACGCCATGGTCCTCATCCCCAGCTGCGACAAGATCGTCCCCGGCATGCTCATCGCCGCGTGCCGCCTGAACATCCCCACCATGCTCGTCTCCGGCGGCCCCATGCTCGCCGGGCGCGACAAGTGCGGCAAGCAGACCGACCTGAACACCCTGTTCGACGCCGTGGGCCAGGTCACCGCCGGCACCATGACGCCCGAGGAATGCGCATGGCTCGAGAACACCGCCTGCCCCACCTGCGGCAGCTGCTCGGGCATGTTCACCGCGAACTCCATCTGCTGCCTCGCCGAGGCGCTGGGTCTCGCCCTTCCCGGCAACGGCACCGTGCCCGCGGTATTCTCCGAGCGCATCCGCCTGGCCAAGCGCACGGGTATGAAGGTGATGGAGCTTCTCGACAAGGGCATCCGTGCCCTCGACATCATCAACGAGGCCTCCGTCTACAACGGCATGGTACTAGACATGGCCTTCGGCGGCTCCACGAACACGATGCTGCACCTCACGGCCATCGCGCACGCGGCGGGCTGCCCCGTGACGATGGAGGACTGGGACCGCGTGTCCGACAAGACCCCGAACATCGTGCGCATCGCGCCGGCGGGCCCGCTGCACATCGAGGACCTGAACGCCGTGGGCGGCATCCCCGCCATCATCGGCGTGCTCGGCCGCGCGGGGCTGCTGCGCGAGGAGGCCTGCACGTGCCACGGGTGCATGAGGGACTGGATCGAGGCGTGCCCCGAGCCCGACGGCGAGATCGTCCGCACCGTCGAGAACGCCTACTCCCCCATCGGCGGCCTCAAGGTCGTGCGCGGCAACCTCGCACCCGACTGCGGCGTCGTCAAGCGCAGCGCCTGCGCGCCCGAGATGTACAGGCACTCCGGTCCCGCCCGCGTCTTCGATTCCGAGGAGACCGCCTGCGAGGCCATCCTCGGCGGCAAGATCAACCCCGGCGACGTCGTGGTCATCCGCTACGAGGGACCCGCCGGCGGCCCGGGCATGCGCGAGATGCTCACGCCCACGAGCGTCATCTGCGGCATGGGCCTCGACAAGTCCGTGGCGCTCATCACCGACGGCCGCTTCTCCGGCGCGAGCAAGGGCCCGTGCATCGGGCACGTGAGCCCCGAGGCCGCAGCGGGCGGCCCCATCGCATTGATCCAGGAAGGCGACATCATCGACATCGACATCGAGGCGGGCAAGCTCGACGTGCGCCTGTCCGACGACGAGCTCGAGGCGCGCCGCACCGCATGGCAGCCGCCCGCGCCCAAGTACACCACCGGCGTGCTCTCGCGCTACGCGAAGCTCGTCACCAGCGCAGACAAGGGGGCGTACCTCTCATGACGAACAGCACCATGCCCCTGGCGGGCAGCCCGCGAACGCCAGACATGCCCGACGACATCCGCCAACACCGCTGCTCGAGCGCCAGCGGCGCCGCGCGCGTCACCGACATGAGCCGCGAGGCGAGGCTCGCCCGCAAGGCGCGCGCCATCTCCGGCGAGCCCTTCGGCCCGGGCAGCGGCACCGAGCACGAGGGCAAGACCATGACCGGCGCGCAGGCGATCATCGCGAGCCTCGAGGCCGAGGGCGTCGACACGGTCTTCGGCTACCCCGGCGGCCAGGCCATCAAGATGTACGACGCGCTGTACGACTCGACCAAGATCCGCCACATCCTCGCCCGCCACGAGCAGGGCGCGGTTCACGAGGCGGACGGCTATGCGCGCGCGACCGGTCGCGTGGGCGTGGTCCTGGTGACGAGCGGCCCGGGCGCCACGAACACGGTAACGGGCATCGCCACCGCCTACATGGACTCCGTGCCGCTCGTGGTCATCTCCGGCCAGGTCACGCGCGGCGTCATCGGCACCGACGCCTTCCAGGAGGCCGACATCGTGGGCATCACCATGCCCGTGGTCAAGCACAGCTTCCTGCTGCAGTCCAACGACGACCTCACGCGCACGTTCCGCGAGGCGTTCTACATCGCCTCGACGGGGCGCCCGGGTCCCGTGCTGATCGACATCCCAAGCGACCTCGCCGGCGAGCAGATGGTCTTCCACTACCCGGACAAGATCGATATCCCCAGCTACCGACCCACGTACAAGGGCAACGCCAAGCAGGTGCGCCAGGCGGTCGAGCTCATCGCACACAGCACCCGCCCGCTGCTTCTGGTCGGCGGCGGCTGCGTGACGAGCCATGCGTGCGACGAGGTCGTCGAGCTCGCCGAGACCATGCAGATCCCCGTGGTCACCACGCTGATCGGCAAGGCGGCCGTCCCCTGCTCCAACCCGCTGAACCTCGGGCCCGTGGGCATGCACGGCTCCAAGTACGCCAACATGGCCATGACCGAGTGCAACCTCATCATCGCCGTGGGCGCGCGCTTCTCCGACCGCGTGACCGGCAAGCTCTCCGAGTTCGCGCCGCACGCCAAGGTCATCCACATCGATATCGACCCCGCCGAGATCGGCAAGGTCCGCGACCCGCAGGTCCCCATCGTGGGCGATGCGCGCGCGGTCGTCGCCGCCATCAACGAGCGGATCGCCAAGGTGGGCGCCGAGCCGGTTTCGGACGAATGGGTCCGGACCTGCTACGAATGGCGCGAGCGCTGGCCGTTCTACACGACCGACTTCGCCGACTACCCGGACCGCATCGCCCCCGAGATCGTGCTCGAGAAGCTGTCCGCCAAGCTCGACCCGCACGCCAGCGTCGTCACCACCGAGGTCGGCCAGCACCAGATGTGGGCGCACCAGCACATCCATCGCGAGGAGTCGCGCACGTTCATCTCGAGCGGCGGCCTGGGCACCATGGGCTTCGGGTTCCCCGCGGCCATCGGCGCCAAGATCGGGCGCCCGGACGCGCAGGTCGTCTGCATCGCGGGCGATGGCAGCATCCAGATGAACATCCAGGAGATGGCGACCGCTATCGGCAACGGGGTGGCCGTCAAGGTTCTGCTGATCGACAACAACGCGCTGGGCATGGTCCACCAGTGGCAGCGCCTGTTCTACCACGAGCGCTACTCGTGCACCGAGTTCACGGCGAACCCCGATTTCGTCAAGCTGGCCGAGGCCTACGGCTGGCAGGGCGAGCGCATCAACCATCCCGACCAGGTCGACGCGGCCCTCGACCGCATGCTCGCATCCGAGGGCCCCTACCTGCTCGACGTGGTCATCCCCACCAACCAGACCGTCTACCCCATGGTCGCCCCGGGTGCCGCCATCGACGACATCATCGGCGCCATCGACGTGACGCTCGGAGGCGTGCGCGTGACCGAGAAGGGCATGAGCCCCGCCGGCAAGACCGCGGGCACCGTGGCCGAGCCCCTGCCGTTATCCGACACCGACGCCGACACGCGCGTGGCGGGCGCCACCGCCGACTTCGTTGCGGACGAATCGGGCAAGAAAGGAGGCGAGTGACCGTGAAGTACATCCTGTCGGTCCTCGTTGAGAACAAGCCGGGCGTCCTCTCGCGCGTCACCGGCCTCATCTCCCGCCGCGGCTTCAACATCGACTCGCTCACCGTCGCGCCCACCGAGGACGTCACGATGAGCCGCATGACCATCATCGTCGAGGCGGACGAGGTGGGCTACGAGCAGATCACCAAGCAGCTGCACAAGCTCGTCTCCGTCTACAAGATCTCGGACCTCACGTTCGAGGACGCCATCGAGCGCGAGCTCGTGCTGTTCAAGGTCATCGCGACCCCCGACCGGCGCCACGAGATCATCGAGATCGCCAACATCTTCCGCGCCAACATCGTCGATGTGGGCAAGAACTCGCTCACGGTCGAGGCCACCGGCACCCAGAGCAAGCTGGACGCCATGGAGGACCTCTTCCGCAGCTACGGCATCCGCCAGCTCACCCGCACCGGCAAGATCGCGATGAGCCGCGGCGCCCGCGACTCATAGGCATGGACTTTTCGGGACAGGTGCTTTTTTCTCATGTCCCGAATGGACACCGTAATGCCAGCGCTTTTCGGGACATGAGAAAAAAGCACCTGTCCCGAAAAGTCCACGGCGCATCACCAGGTAACACCAGCCACCAACCTTAAGGAGAACAACCATGGCTGTTACGATCTATTACGAGAGCGACTGCGATCCCAAGGTCATCCAGGACAAGAAGATCGCCATCATCGGCTACGGCTCCCAGGGCCACGCCCATGCGCTCAACCTGCTCGATTCGGGCTGCGACGTGCGCGTCGGCCTGCGCGAGGGCTCCAGCTCCTGGGCGAAGGCCGAGGAGGCCGGCCTCAAGGTCTGCGACATGGACACCGCTGCCGAGGAAGCCGACATCATCATGATGCTCGTTCCCGACGAGACCCAGCCCAAGGTCTACGAGGACCACATCGCCGCCCACTTGAAGCCCGGCGACACCCTGGCCTTCGCCCACGGCTTCAACATCCACTTCGGATACATCAAGGCACCCGAGGACGTGAACGTCATCATGTGCGCGCCCAAGGGCCCCGGCCACATCGTGCGCCGCCAGTTCGTCGAGGGCTCCGGCGTGCCCGATCTGGCCTGCGTGGCGCAGGACGCGACCGGCAACGCCTGGGATATCGCGCTCGCCTACTGCTGGGGCGTGGGCGGTGCCCGCTCCGGCATCATCAAGGCCACCTTCAAGGAGGAGACCGAAGAGGACCTGTTCGGCGAGCAGGCCGTGCTCTGCGGCGGCCTCGTCGAGCTCGTCAAGGCCGGCTTCGAGACCCTGACCGAGGCGGGCTATCCGCCCGAGCTCGCGTACTTCGAGTGCTACCACGAGATGAAGATGATCGTCGACCTCATGTACGAGAGCGGCATCCACTTCATGAACTACTCCATCTCCAACACGGCGGAGTACGGCGAGTACTACGCCGGCCCGAAGGTCATCAACGAGGAGAGCCGCGCGGCTATGAAGCAGATCCTGGCGCGCATCCAGGACGGCTCCTTCGCCCAGGAGTTCGTGGACGACTGCGCCAACGGCCACAAGTGGCTGCTCGAGCAGCGCGAGAAGATCAACGAGCACGAGATCGAGAAGACCGGCGAGAAGATCCGTTCCATGTTCAGCTGGATCAAGAAGTAAGGCAGCGCGATATCGCCGCATGACAGGAGCCCCGCCCTCCCCTTGGGAAGGCGGGGCTCCCGCTTTTGCGCCCGATACCCGCTCAGAAGAAAGACTTCACGCACTCCAGCACAGCGCGCATCGTCTCCGACGCCGGGTCGAGATGGTCGATGACCTTCGGTGAGCGATGATTCAAATCAAAAGCACGGAGTTGCTCGGTGGCGACTTTTCCGCTCACGCCCAGTCCGGACGGCAGGTCGATATGAAGCGGAAAGACATGTGCGGATGAGGTGATAGGGCACAGCAGCGTCATCGATGTAGACATGTTGAAGAAATCGTCACTCACGACAAGAGCGGGGCGCGACCCCGCGGGATCATGCCCAATAGGATCGGGATAACGATCGAAGACGATATCCCCCTGCCGGTAATTCATTTACCACACCTCCTTACCGACGGGGCCTCCCCAGCCCTCCCAGTAGTCCACGGGCTCGGGACCGGGGCCGTCGTAGTCGGCGAGCAGCGCCTGAATCGTGTAGGACTTGCGCGCCGGGCGCACGCGGAGCTCGCCGTCTGCAACCTCCAGGTCGACCTTGTCGCCACAGGACAGGCCCAGGGCCTCGCAGATGGATTTGGGCAGGATGATCCCCTGACTGTTGCCCCATTTGGTCAATGTCGAAGTCGGCATGCGTATCGGCCTCCCAACATCGAAGGTGTTGTTTAGACTTAGTATAGCCGTTTGTGCAGGCATAGTGCGTCCCCTTCCGGTTGTCGCGATAGAGCCAGACGAGACTACTCCCCTTGAACACGAACCTGTCCCTTGAAGCCCCACATGCGCCAAACAGTCCACCGGGCACCATCTTCCCGTTTCCCGACACGGCAGGCACGCAGAAGCGATACGCGCCCGAAGGGACCCATGACGCGCCTCGTCCCCGCAACCGCCGCGCCATCATCAGAGAAACCGCATGCGGCCCTGCCCTGCCACTCGCCGACTGAAATCTTTTGACACCCCATAGACTGCCCGCGGGACATATGATGGAAGCAACACTGAACGAAGCGTCTCCGTGGAGGTCGGGTCATGTCACGGTTGCTGTCTCGGTTCGTGCTCGCCATCATGCTGTTGCTCGCCTGTGCGCAGCCCGCAATCGCCTGCGGGCAGACGCCGCAGGCAGAAATCGTCATCCTTCGCGACCTTGCCGCACGCGAGGGCTCCATCGAGATGCTCGACACCAAGGAGGAACAGCTCGCCCGAGCGATCGCGCAGGGGGTCGACGCGTTGCAGGACGGCCTCGATCTTTCCTCCTACGGCGCCACGCTCGAACAGGTCCACAGCGCCATCGCGCTCGTCCGGAACACCCGGCACGACCTGTTCTACCTCGGCACGGTCACCATCTGGCACATCGACGGCGCAGTGACGAACATCGAGCTCCATTACGACTGGCCCACGTCGCAGATTCAGACGATGCGCACCGAGCTCGCCGCAGCGGTGGATGAGGCGCTCACCTGGGTCGGGTACAATATGGAGTCGGACTACGACAAGGCGAAGGCCCTGCACGACTATCTGGTCCGCACATGCGTCTACGACTACCACAACTACGCTGCCGGCACCATCCCCGCCGAGTCATACACCGCCTACGGCGCGCTCGTGCTCGGGCGGGCAGTCTGCAACGGATATGCCGAGGCATACGAGTATCTGCTTGAACAGGTCGGGATCGATTCGACCATCGTCTCGTCGGACGCCATGAACCACGCCTGGAACGTCGTCACGATATACGGCAACAACTACCACGTCGACGTCACGTGGGACGATCCCGTGAGCTTCAGCACCGGTCAGGACGGCGGGTTCCACGATGCGGTGGAGACCACCTACTTCATGCTCTCGGATGCCACGATGCGCACGCGCGGGCGCGGTCACCACGATTGGACGCCGACCCCATCCTGCACCGACACCCGCTACGAGAACTGGCGCTGGGTCTCCTACGACGGCCCCGTCGAGCCCCCGTACCGCTTCCGCGACATGACGGCAGACGATTGGTTCGTGACCAGCGGTGTTATCGAGTACGTGGTGGAGCACGGCCTCATCCTGGGCGTGAGCGAGACGCGCTTCGCGCCCAACGATCCGCTCACCCGCGCGCAGTTCGCCACCATCATGTGGCGATACCTCGAGCCCACCGCCAGCGCGGCCTACCGACAGGAAAACACGGTAAACGAGACGGGCATGCCCGACGTCGAGTCCCGACAGTGGTACACCGGCGCCGCGAACTGGGCTATTGAATCCGGGCTCATCGCAGGGGTCGATACGGCCGAGGGACGCCGGTTCAAACCGAACAACCCGGTCACGCGTGAGCAGATCGTGGTCATGCTGCTGCGCATGACCGATACGGAAATCGACGTCGACCGCGACGCGCAAGCGCTCTTCGATTCGTACGCCGATAGCGCCGGCACGTCGTCCTGGGCGCGCGGCAGCATGCTCGAGAGCCTCGAGATCGGTCTCATCGTGGGCAGTGGCGGGCGTCTGCGCCCGCAAGACCCCTGCACGAGGGCCGAAGGCGGCGCGTTCATCGTCCGCGCCATCGAGGAGCTGGCCATCATCTAGCGGCTTCCTGCCAGCACGCGGTGCCATTGTTACCGTTCGGCCCGCCCATGATATGCGCAATGCGGGGGTCCTATAATAGAACGTACCGTGCAAACCCGGTGACGGAAGGATCGGGGCAATTTGGTCAGAAAGGAGCAGGGATGCAGAATCGGCATGTGTTCGGATCTGTAAAGACGCGCGTGATGGGATGCCTGATGGCGCTCTGCATGGTGGCGATGACCGCCGTGCCCGCCGTCGCCCTCGCCGCGCCCCAGAACGGCTGGGACGAGGTGGGCGGCGAGCGCTACTGGTACGACGACGGCGTCATGGCCCGCGACAAGCAGGTCTACGACCCCGAGTCGAACGCGTGGTACTGGTTCGACGCCGACGGGACCATGGCCCGGGACAAGGACGTCTTCGTGCCGGTCTCCAACGACGACCGCTCCCGCGGCAAGTGGGTGCGCTACGACGCGGACGGCCACATGGTCAAGGGCGAGGACTTCCGCTACGGCGGCTGGTACTACTTCGACCCCGTGACCGGAGAGATGCTCAAGGGCTTCACCTACGTGCCCTCCAACGGCGGCAAGTGGGTGTTCTACGACTACACGACCGGCCAGATGGCCCACGGCGAGCGCTACATAGACGGCTCCCACGGCGACGAGCCGGGCTGGATGTACTTCGACGATACGACGGGCGCGGTCCAGTACGGCTGGAAGGACCTTCCCGGCAAGCGCGTGTACTACGACACGACCACAGGCCGCATGGTTTACGGTTGGCGAACCATCGATGGCACGTCTTACTACTTCGATCCCGCTACCGGCGCGCTCCAGCAGCAGACGCAGCCCGAGCAGCCAAGCGAGCCTGCGGTGGAAACCGTCTACGTCACGCCGTCGGGCAAGAAGTTCCATCGCGCCTCGTGCCCGTCGACCTCAGGCCACAGCGTGCGCGCCATGTCGCGCGACGCCGCTATCGCGGCAGGATACGAACCCTGCAAGAACTGCAGGCCGTAACATCTCCCGATACGCTCCGACGCGATCTTCAGACGCGGGCCCCGATGCTATATGGCATCGGGGCCCGCGCTTTTCTCATCCGCCAACAGACGGTCGCTGCACACAAGTACTATGCGGCGCGGTCGACCTCTTCGGTCGCATCGGCCTTCGTCTCGGCAAGCCACTCATGGTATGCGCGCGGCGACCAGCCGTTCAGCCTCCAGCTGGGCAGCACGCTCTCAAGGTCGACGAGCAACCTGATGAGCTCTCCGGAATCGTACGTGTGGGAGAATAGACCGTGCTGCCAGGCAATCTGCAGCATATAGAACGGATTGGGCGAATCATGCCTGCCGTATACGAGCGCATCCGCAATGTCATCAGCATATTCGTAATCGTCCTTATCGTTTGGCACATGCTCGTCCAGCCAGGAGATGACGGCGACCATCTCCGGCAAACTTCCCACCCAACGGGGAGCTCCCAGACTCGCAAGTGCCGAATCGAACACCGGATGAGCAGGCACGATCCCCTGACTCCTATCGCTCAGCAACCTCCGAATCAGCCCGTCTCGTGCCGAGCGCTCCTTTGATTGGAATGAAGCGTAGTCCGACGTTGCCGGCTCCCCGTCTGCCCAAGCAACCCGGGCTCTATACGGGACCGCACGGCGATGCCAGTTGGCGCGACTTCTCGCAACGTCATCCGCGTAGGCATCCGTCAGGTGACGGTGGACGACAAAGCCGTCTTCAGATGGCGTATCATTCGGCCAGCAATAGTAATATCGTGCGCTACCGCACTCCCAATCACTACGCCCCAGGGAATGAGACCTCAGGCTTGTCACGACATCCTGCTTGCTCGGCTCGAACCCGTACAGCTCCTTGCAGCACCATATGACATCGTCTATAGAGGCAACCCCGCAAAACTCGCGAAGCACTTCTGCGGCAACGGGAACTTGCCACTTGCGATCGCGCAACGCTTGAATCTTTTCCATATCGACCGAGCGGGCGGCGCCCCATACCTCCTGGGGCATTATGGCATGATAGGCCCCCTTGCAGTGGAACACCCAGATGAGGGGCTCAAGCGATGCCAGGCCATCGATCCTTACGCCGTCGTCTTCGGTAAAGACGAACATGCCGTCAGGCTTCTCCATGAGGAGCTTGAAGCCCTCGAACTCGCTGTCCGTACTCGTTGTCAGCATCGCCTCGATCGCCTGCGGCAGCTTATCGATCTCCTGCAGCAGCCGCTCGACAACCTGCTGTTTGCGCAACGCGGACACACGGCGGACGCCCATGGCGCCGAGCAGGCGGACGATGGTGTCCTTGCTGACTTTCTGCAGACAACTCGCAAACGTGCTATCGGGCACGCAGCCAACGTTCCGCACACCAACCGGAGTAGGATGATATCCATATAACGACCGCTTCCTATTCCTATACGTTTCCGGCTCAGATGAACTGCGGTACCTATCATGATGCTCCATGATAGCCCGTTCGCGCTCCTCCCCGGTCAGACCGGCAAGAGCGCCGCGATGCACCCCCGGCGGCAAGCGCGTGCCGACACCGTTGGATGCCGATTGATGGCGTAGATGCGTTGGTTGGCAGCTCATGGTGCTCCTCCTTCTGATAGGCGCATGCCGGATGCACGCGCGTGCCATCAGAGGTACTCGACACCCTCCAGCGCAAAACCCGTGCTCCCTGACGAGCATCCGACAGGTTCCCGAACAGGAGCGGATAAACTTCCCGTCGGCGCACGTACGCGACGCGTCGAGACGATCAAGCTCGGCACAACGCAGGAAGCCGAGCACACGAATCCACATGGAAACCACCCAATCGAACGCTTCTGCATGGCAACGCCTCGGCCTTCTGCAGCCAGGAATATTCGTTGCACGGACAGTCCGCGAATGCGCCATACCGTATACTGCAGGCATCAGCGCAAAACCGGGAATGCTAAAGCGAGGCGGTACCGTGGCACCCAAAGGACCGAACGACTTCATGAACGAGGTAGATTTCGACCAGGCGGTCATCGAGATGCTCACGCTCGCGCTCATGCGCCTCACCTGCACGCACGAGAAGGATAAGGGCACCTCGCGCTACGTCGCATCGACAAGCTATGACGTCAGCACCATCGCGTCGCTCATCCAACAGGGCCTCGTCGAATGGAAAGGTGAGACCGGCAGGCTTGACCTCACCGCCGACGGCTTCTTCTTCGGCGACGTGATGGCGGCGCGCATCGGCATGACGCTGCTCGAATCCGTTCGGAACCCCCATGCCCCGGAGTACGCACATGGTGGAGAGGGTGAATCCCTGTCGCGCCCTGGGTTCACGGTTGTGGATGGCGGGCACGACGCGAACCATCCGCAAGCGGAGCAACCGGCACGCCCGGCAGCGCCGAGCTCCTTCGACCCCTGTCCGCCCATCCGCATGGAAGACCGACCCCCGTTCGACCCCGCGGCGAATCGTCGCGAAAACGACGCCCGCGCGTTCCGTGTGCGCATCGAACTCGACCTCGAGGGGCTCCACCCCTGCTGGCGCGAAATCGAGATTCCCGCCACAGCCACGTTTCTCGATCTGCACGTGGTCATCCAGCGTATCTTCAACTGGTACGACGAGCACCTGTTCAGCTTCAAGACCACGGCGCGCGGCCAGAAGCTGCATATCGAGGAAGCGTGCTTTCTCGATCCCTCGCTCGAAGTCTTTGAGCCGGCAGAATACGCCGTCATCGAAGCAGCCGGCATCAGGCTGGGCGACGTCTTCCCGCGCACGCGCACCGCACGCTACGACTATGACTACGGCGACGGTTGGGAGCACAAGGTCAAGGTCGTCAAAACCATCTCCAACAGCAAGCTCGCCGTACCGCGGCTCGTCGACGGAGCGGGCGACGCGCCTCCCGAGGATGTAGGAGGCCCGGGCGGTTTCGAGAGATTCCTGCAGGTTGTCGCAAACCCCAAAGACCCGGACCATGAGAGCATGCTCGCATGGGCGGAGTCCCAGATGGCGTTTCCGTTCGATTTGGCGGCAAAACAGCGTGAACTTGCAGAGAGCTTCGATGCGGATCGGGAAAGATGGATGAAAGAGGTCGTCCGCAGGAACAGGTAAAACACTCCGCATGGACAAGCGAAGGGCCGCGAGCAGAAATGTTCGCGGCCCTTCGTGGGGAAACGGCGCCTGTCCCTCTTTTCTCAGACGACGGTGACGCGGCCACGGGAGCCGACGATACCCTTCACCTCGGCGAGCAGCGGGATGCTGCGCGCGTTCACCCGCGTGGGGATTTCAGCGCGCATCGTCTGGCCGTCGTTTTGCTCGATGAACAGCTCCACGCGGTCGCCGCCCGGGTTCGTGGACAGGATCGTCGCCAGGCGCGCCATGTTGCCCTGGGAGAAGCGTGCGCTCGGCACCATGATCTCGAACACCTTCGGACGGTTGTTCTCCTCGGAAAGCTCGAGCGGCAGGATCTCCTGCGCGATGATCTGGTCGCCGCGGTCGGACCGCTCCAACTTGCCGCGCACGCGGATGAACGCGTCGGAGAGCACCGCGCCCGTCTCGGGATCGGTCTCGCCGTAGAGATAGCCCTCGGCGTCCTTGTAGGTCTTGGGGAAGACCACGACCGTGGCCTCGCCTTCCATGTCCTCCAGCCGCACGATGGCCATGGGGTCGCCGTTCTTGGTCACGCGCTTGGAGACCTCGGCCACCATGCCGGCGAACCAGAACGGCTTGCCCTCGGGGATCTCCTGGTTGATGGTGCCCTCACCCGCCGGGTTGGCAGTCTCGAAACCCGTGTCGATCTGCGACAGCGAGAACTCGCGCGACTTGGCGAGCGCATACTCGAACGGACGCAACGGGTGGTCGGACACGTAGATGCCCAGCACGTCGCGCTCTGCGGAGAGCTTCATGTGGCGATCCCACTCCTGGCCGTCCGGCTCGGGCACGACGACCTCGAAGCCCGACCCCTCCACGTCGCCGAACACGTCGAACAGCGACGTCTGGCCGGCAGCGCGGTCCTTCTGGCGCTTGGTCGCAGCGTCGATGATGTTCTCCGGGTTGTTCTTGTCCACGAAGCTCATGAGCTGACGGCGCGGATAGCCGGTCGAGTCGAACGCGCCCGCCTTGATGAGCGCCTCGATGACGCGGCGGTTCGCCTGGCTCGAGTCCACGCGGTCCACGAAATCGTGCAGGTTCTTGAAGGCGCCCCCGCGCTCGCGCTCGGCGATGATGGCGTCGGCCACGCCCTCGCCCACGCCGCGGATGCCGGCCAGGCCGAAGCGCACGCCCTCGGACGTCGCCGTGAACTCGCGGCCCGACTCGTTCACGTCAGGCGGCAGGACCGGGATGCCGTCGTGGCGGCACGCGGACACGTAGTGCACGATCTTCTCGGTCTTGCCCGTATACGAGGTCAGAACGGCCGCCATGTACTCGTGCGGGTAGTGCGCCTTCAGCCACGCGGTCTGCATGACCAGGATGGCGTAGCCCGCCGAATGCGACTTGTTGAACGCGTAGGACGCGAACTCCAGCACGTCGTCCCAGATCTTCTGCGCCGTCTCGCGCTTGTAGCCGTTTTTCTCGGCGCCGTTCATCCAGTGGTCGTAGATGGTCTCGTCCTCGCCGTCCGACCAGTTGAAGACCTGCTCGGTGAGCATCTTGATCTTCTTTTTCGCCACCGGCTTGCGGATGCGCGAGTCGGACTCGCCCTTGGAGAAGCCGCACATCTCGACCGAGATGTTCATGACCTGCTCCTGGTAGACCATGGTGCCGTAGGTCTCACCCAGGATGTCGTCCAGGCGCGGGTCGTAGGAGACGGCGGGCTCCTTGCCGTTCATGCGATTGATGTAGGAAGACACCATGCCCGCGCCCAGAGGACCCGGGCGGTACAGGGCGATCAGAGCGACGACGTGCTTGTACTCGGTGGGCTTCATGTTCTTGATGGTCGCCGTCATGCCGGCGGACTCGATCTGGAACACGCCCGCCGTGTGGCCGGCCTGCATCAGCTCGAAGATCTTAGGGTCGTCGAAGGGGATCTTATCCACGTCGATATCGATGTCGAAGTTCTTCTTGATGTTGGCCTTCGCCTTGGAGATGACCGTGAGCGTGCGCAGGCCCAGGAAGTCCATCTTGAGCAGGCCCATGTCCGCGACGGTATGGCCTTCGTACTGGGTGATCTCCACGCCGCCTTTGGTGTCGAGCTTGGTGGGCACGTGCTCGTTCACCGGGTCGCGGCAGATGAGGACGGCGCACGCGTGCACGCCCTCGCCGCGCGTGAGGCCCTCGATGGCGAGCGCGGCGTCGATGATGCGCCGGGAGTCGTCGTCTTTCTGATAGGCCTCGGCGAAATCGGGGTTGTACAGGTCCTCCTTGCCCTCGACGCGCGTAAGGACCTGCTTGAGCTTGACGCTCGGGTCGCTCGAGATCATCTTCGACAGGCGCTGGCCCACGTAGACCGGGTAGTCAAGCACGCGCGCGGCGTCGTTGATGGCCTGCTTGGCCTTGATGGTCGAGTAGGTGATGACGTGGGTGACCTTCTCGGGGCCATAGAGCTGTCGCACGTGCTCGATGACCTCGAGGCGCCGCTCATCGTCGAAGTCCATGTCGATATCGGGCATCTCGGAGCGTTCCGGGGAGAGGAACCTCTCAAACATGAGGCCGTTCGACAGCGGGTCGAAGGTGGTGATGTCCATGGCGTAGGCGACCAGCGCGCCGGCGGCCGAGCCACGGCCCGGGCCGACGCCGATGCCGTTTTGCTTGGCCCAGCGCACGTATTCCGCCACGATGAGGAAGTAGGCGGCGAAGCCCTTCTCGCAGATGACCTTGTATTCGTACTCGAAGCGCTCGGACACGTTCACGCCGCCGATGGTTTGCTCGCGCCAGTCGTCGCCGTAGCGCTTGGCGAGGCCCTCCTCGCACTCGCGACGGAACTGGCTCTCGTGCGTCTCACCCTCGTCGAGCAACGGGTAGCGAGGCAAGATGATCTTGCCCCACTCGAGCTCGACGTTGCACTTGTCCGCGATCTCGACCGTGTTGTCGCACGCCTCCGGGCAGTACGGGAACAGCGCGCGCATCTCCTCCTCGGTCTTCATGTAGAACTCCGAGCCCTGCATGCGCATGCGGTTGGGGTCGTCGACCTTGGAGTTCATGCCGATGCACATCATGATGTCCTGCACCGGCGCGTCGTCGCGCGTGAGGTAGTGGAAGTCGTTGGTGGCGATGACCTTGACGCCGACCTGGTTGGCGATGTCGATGAGCTGGCGGTCGAGCTGCTCGTCGGTCAGGCCGGAGTCGGTCGTGATGCCGTGCTCCTGGATCTCGATGTAGAAGTTGCCCGGCTCGAACAGGTCGCGGAAGGTCGTGGCCCATTCGATCGCACGGTCGAGCTCGCCGCGGTCGATGCACTTGGGGATGATGCCGGCGATGCACGCCGAGCTGGCGATAAGGCCCTCGCGATGGCGGCGCAGGTTGTCGAGCGTCACGCGCGGCTTGTAGTAGAAGCCCTGCACAGCAGCTTCGGAAACCGTCTGCATGAGGTTGATGTAGCCCTGCTCGTTCTGCGCGAACAGCACCATGTGGTACAGCTCGGGCTTATGGTCGCGCGCGAGCGTGTCGTCCGGGGTGAAATACACCTCGCAGCCGAAGATGGGCTTGATCACGAGCGGCGGCTTGGTGGCGTCCAGGTTGCCCGAGCGGTCCCACTCCTCCATGTCGCGCATGTACTGGGCGTAGCCGCGCGGGTTCTTCTCCTGGTCGGGCACCTCGAGCTCGTCGCGACGGCCCTTGGAGAGAAACGACTTGTCGTGGCTCCAAACCTTGTACTCGGGCGTGCTGTGGTTCACGGAGTCGCAGGCAAGTCCGAGCTCCGGCACGCCGTACATGTACCCGTGGTCGGTGATGGCCACGGCGGGCATGCCGAGCTCCACGGCGCGATCGACCATGTCGGAGATGCGCGTCGCGCCGTCGAGCATCGAGTATTCGGTGTGATTGTGCAGGTGGACAAACGCCATACCGATGTGCTCCTTGCTTTCGTCATGTGCTGGAAGCATTGTACCGCAGCGCGCAGACGCGCCCCGAGGCGCACGCCCGCGGTCGCGAGACGCCCACAGGGCCCGTCCCCGACGGCACAAGAAGACGGCGCCCCGGGGATGCCGGGGCGCCGCTTGCGCTACTCGATGTAGATGAGCTCGTCCATCTGGTCGATCGGCCACATGGGGCGGAACATCCGCCTGATGGGGATCTTCTCGTAGAGCTGGTCGGTCGGGCCGCCGGTCAGGGCCATGATGTGGTAGGCGGTCTCGGGGATGAGGTACGTGTCGAGGTAGCCCATCTTGACCACGACGATATCGTAATCGTGGAACTCGACGCCCGCGGCATGGAACTGCTCCATATGGCCGTACTGGACGTTCTGGGGCATGACGAGCACGTCGAGCGCCGTGCCGTCGACCGTCACGATGTAGCAGGGGCCCGCGCTCTTCTGCGAACCCATCTCGGCCTCGCCCACGACGCTCAGCACGCCGGAGATCTCGACGGGCTCAGATACCTCGTTCTCGCCGGTGCCCAGCATGAACGTCACGTGGTCCCCCACCTTGACGTGCGACAGCTCCTCGCATGCGCGCGGATCCTTGACGCCGGCCACGAGCACCTTCTTGCCGCGGAGGTCGGCCGCCATGAGCTCGTGCACCATGACCGTCGCGGATCCCGAGGAGCCGGCGCCGCAGTTGTCGCCCGAATCGGTGATGACGGCCGTCTTGCCCTCGAAGGCCACCGCGCGCGCCACGGAATCGGCCGGGTCGCCGAAGTTCCCGCCGAACGTGAACTCCTTGCGGTGGTCCCAGGCGTAGCGGGCGACCTTTTCGGCGACCTCGGTGCAATAGGCTTCGTCGGCCGGCGTGTTGGGGACCACGACGACCGCGGCGCCGAGCTTGTCGTCGTCGTGACGCAGGTAGCCGACGTGGTAGGAGCTGGAGAACACGCGCGGGTCGGTCTCCGCCTCATCAAGCAGGCGGTTGATGGAACGCATGGGCTCGTTGGCCGACACGCTGCGCTCGCCCTCGACGATGATGGGGAGCTTGCGCACGATCGGCTTCATGGGGCGGCGGTGCTCCATGAGGTCGACGAGCTTCTCGGCGACCGTGCGCCAGGTGTCGACGGTGTCGATATGCGGGGACTCGCGGAAGCAGCGCAGGATGTTCACGCGCGAGCAGAGCTCGGCGGTCACGTTGCCGTGGGGGTCGTAGGCGACGGCGATGGGCATGTACTTGCCCACGATCTCGCGAATGCGGCGCAGAAGATCGTGCTCGCCGGACACGCAGTCGAGATCGCGGATGCCGCTGGCTCCATGCAGCTGGAGGTAGATGCCGTCGATCTCGTCGAGATGGTCGCGCAGGTCGGACAGGATGCTGTCGGAGATGAAGTCGTACGCGCGGCGCTCGATCATGCCGGTCGGGTTGACGCCCGCAAAGATCGACGGGATGATCTCGATGCCATGGCCCTCGAAGATGTCCCTGATGTGCATCGAGTTGATGCACTGGTCGCCGTAGAGCAGCACAAAGTCCTCGAGCTTGCCGTCGTGCGTGACGTGCTCGTTGCATTCAGCGTGTACGTGAGCGACGAATACTTTCATGAATTCCCTTTCCACCTTGTCGCAAGCGAAGGGTATCCTACCACCGCGGTGCGTTGATGCCCGCACCTTCACGTAAGGGGCACAAGGGGAACGCGAACGCCTCAACCCGCCCTTGCGGGCGGCGCCGCGGAGTGAGTCGATCGGCGGCTTCCCCAGGCACCGAAAGCCGTAACCCCGCCGGGTGATGCCGGCGGGGTTACAACAAGAGCCCCCTCAGCGGCGGCGCTACAGCCGGTAGGTGACCACCTGGGGCTCGCTGCCGCCCGCCTCGGGAACCTCGACGCGCACGAACTTGAGCGTCACACGCGCAAAGCCGGCCTTGTGCAGGACGTCGGCATAGACGCGCGCCTGCAGGGCGTGCTTCTCGCGCAGCCGCTCGGGCGTCTCCTGTTCGCTGCCGCCGGTCTTGTAGTCGATGACCAGCGCCTCGTCGGGGCGGGCGGGATCGGTCGCCAGCGCATCGATGGCGCCCTCGGCGTACGCGCCGAACGCCGAGGAGATCTCCGCATCGTCCAGGCCGAGCGAGAAGAACGGCACCTCCGCGCGGACCTGTGGCCATACGGCGAGCTCGGCGCGCACGGCAGAGGCCTCCCAGCGCGCAAGCGCCGATTCCAACCGTTCGCGCTGGGCGGGCGTGATCTTCCAGTAGCGCGCGAGCGCGTCGACGCGCGCCGCCGGCACCCCCGCGGCGCCGGTCTCGATGAGCCACTGGGCGGCCGCGTGGAACGCCGAGCCGAGCGCCGTGGGATCTCCCCCTGCCGCGACGGGCTCCGCAGCGGCCTCGAGGGCGTCGGCTGCCACCACATCCAGAACAACCGGCCCGGACGGCGCGAAGGCGACCTCCCCTTCCTCCGCACCCGGCCCCGGCAGCGACGCGCTCGCCTCGTCGGCCGCCGCGATCGCCTGGGCGCCGAGCGCCTGGGCACGGTCCTCCTGCTCGGCGTGCAGCGCCGCGGAGATCGACGAGTAGCTGTACGAGACGCGCTCGGGGCGGGCATCGGGGCCCACGCGCCAGTCGACCTGGACGGGATGGACGAGCGTGAACGTGTCGGACTTCGCGCTGTCGGGCGCGTCGTCGTCGAGCGCGTCCGAGGCGCCCTCGCCCGGGCGCTCCTCGTCCCCATCGGACACCGTCGCGGCATAGCTCTCGCCGGCGAACATGAAGTCGCGCAGCGCGACGAGCTCGAAATCGCCCGCGCGCGCGTTGTCGAACACCAGCCGGTCGACATCGAGGCGCGCCCCGTCGTTCGGCAAGATGCGCTCGAGCACAGCGCGCGTGAGGTCCCGTCCCTCGTCGAAGGCGAGCTCGGGCACCTTGCCGGTGCCCACGCGCCCGTCCATCACGAGGATCAGCAGCTCGCGGGCGCGCGTCATGGCGACGTAGAGCAGGCGCGCCTTCTCCTCCAGCTCGCGGGCGGCGGCCCCCTCGCGCATCGAGATGAACGCCTCGGCCGACGAGCCGGTCGCGCACACGTCGTCGAACGCATCGGGCGTGAGCCACGATGAGTAGAGCTGCTTGAAGCGCTTCTCCACGTCGGTGTCGATCGCCGCGCTGCCGTCGGCGCGCACCGTGCCGGCGAAGCGCGCCGGCATCGCCGCCGCCTCGATTGCGCCCGCAAGGCGCCTCGTCTGCATGCGATCCGTATTGCGCTTGCAGCCGTAGCACTCCGCGACCGCGACCACGGGGAACTCCAGGCCCTTGGACGCGTGCACGGTCATGATGCGCACGGCGGCCCCACCCTGCTCGTTGATGGCACCCGGCGCCTGCTTGCCCGCGAGCGCCGTGTCGAACGCGCGCACGATGCGCCGGGGCGAGCGCCCGACGCGCGCCTCCGCCTCGCCCAGCATATCGAGTGCCTTGAGCACGTTCGCCGCGACGGCACGGCCCTCGGGGCCGCGAGCCGCCAGACGGACGAGCCAGCCCGACTCGCGCACCACGTCGCGCGCGACGGTCGCGAACGAATCGCGGCCCACGCGGGAAAGAGCCGCACGCAGCACGCTGCGCGCACGACTCAACAGCTCCAAGCCGTCGAGACCGGGGGCGTCGTCATCGCTCATGATGCCGGCGTCCGCGTTGCGGCGGCGCGTCTCGCCCGTCTCGGGATCCATGACCGTCGAGAGCGCCAGAAACTCAGTCGCCCCGAGCGCGAACATGGGCGAGGCGAGCAGCGGGACCAGGCCCTGCGCGGTGTCGGCGGGGTTCGCGAGCGCGCAGGCGAGCGCGCGCACCGCCTTCACCTCGGGCGTCGAAGAGAACACGGAGCCGCCCGCGATCACGCAGTCGAGCCCCTCGGCGCGGATCGCGTCCGCGTAGACGCCCGAGAAGGTCATGGCCCCCAGCAGCAGCACCATGTCGCCCACCGGCTGCCCCGCGTCGGCGAGCTCGCGGAACCGCCGCGCGACCGCCTTCGCCTTGGCTTCGGCGCGCTCCTCGGAGGTGCCGCCCGCGATGAAGACCGCCTGGCGGCGCGAAGCGTCCGCCACCAGCGAATCCTTGCGCTCGTCGTGCGCCTGCAGATCCAAAAAGCCCTGCATGAGGCCACCCCGCTCGCCGTCGAAGATGCGCGCGACGTACTCGAGGATCTCGGCGTGGCTGCGGAAGTTCTTGACCAGGCGGACGATGCGGCCGGACGCCTCCTCGGCGGCGGGCTCGCCGCAGGCCCCTGTCGCCGAGGAGGCGATCGAGCGCTCCTGGCGGCGGAACACCTCGACCTCGGCGCCACGGAACCGGTAGATGGACTGCTGCGCGTCGCCGACCGTGCACAGGCGCCGGCCGCCGTCGGTGAGGTATCCGATTAGGTCGACCTGCTGCTGGTCGGTGTCCTGGAACTCGTCGATCATCACGAGCCTGAAGCGGTCGGCGTATGCGGCCCGGATGGCCTCGTGGTCGCGCAGCGCCTCGTAGGCGATGCGCAGAAGGTCGTTGTTGTCGAGCGCCGAGGCTTCGAGCTTGAGCGAGCGGTACTCATGCTCGACCGCGCGCGCGAGGCCCATGAGGGCATCGAGCGCCGGCGCGCCCACGGCGAGGTAGGCATTGATGAACGTGTCGGCCACGTCGGCGCGCAGAAGCTCGATCTGTTCTTTGGGCAACGCCTTGCTCGCCCGCGGGATCTCGCAGCTCATCATGCACGCCGTGAGATCCGCCACGGTGCGGCCGCTCGCCTCGTAGGCCTCGATGGCGCAGATCGCCGCGCGCCCGATCTCGGCCGCCTTGGGGCTGGCGTCGAGGCAGGCCCGGTAGGCGTCGGCGAGCTCCGGCACATGGTCGTCGCCGCGCGCCAGGCGCACGTCGTCCATGCCGTGCGGCAGGCTGCACGCGAGCTCCAGCAGACGGCGCACCAGCCCCTGCGCGCTCGTGGAGGCCTCGTATCCCGACGGGCCCGTCTCGCCTTTCAGCGGATACCACGACAGCAGGGCCGCGAGCTCGTCCGCACGGATCGCCCCCTCCCCCTGCTCGACCTGCGCGATCACGCGGTCGACCGCCTGGCCGATCAACTCGTCGGTGTCCTCGACGACGCTGAACTCGGGGTCGAGCCCCAGCTCGAGCGCATGCGCGCGCAGGATGCGCGAGCACATGCCGTGGATGGTCGAGATCCAGGCGTCGTCGACGAGCAGCGCCTCGTCGCCCATCCCTTCCTCGATCAGCGCCCCGCGCACGCGCTCGCGGATCTCGGCCGCGGCATCTTTGGTGAACGTGATGGCGAGCACCTGGTCGACGTGCTCGATGAACGGGCCGGATTCGGGCGAGAGCGCCCACAGGATGCGCCGGGTGAGCGTGAAGGTCTTGCCCGAACCGGCACCCGCCGACACGAACAGCGGCTGGTCGAGCGTCGTGACGATCTCGCGCTGCTGGGGCATGAGGGTCGAGAGATCCATACCTTACGCGTCCCTTCGTTCGAATCCGAGCGGATGGTTGTGGTAGCAGCTCGTGAGCGGGTCGGCGGCCGCGGCGATGCGCCCCGCCCTGAGCTCGCCGAGGCGCTCGGCGATCCCCTCCTCCACGCGGTCGAGCAGCGCGTCGAAGTCCATGGTGCCGCCCGCCTGCACGGCGGGGAACCCGTCGCGCAGCCCGGGCACGCGCCCGTCCCCGGGCTCCTCCTCGGCGAGCTCCGATGAGACCGCGCCGCGCATGGCGACCTTGCCCTTCGTCGAGAAGTACAGCGCCCCGCGCACGTCGAGGCCGAGCGCGCGGCGCAGCGCCTGCCCGTAGATGAGCGTCTGCGTGTGCTCGGGCAGCCAGCGCGGGTCGTCGGCGGGCACCTCGCCGGTCTTCTTGAGCGGTGCGGTGGGGTCCTTCAGCTTGAACGGGTTGGCGTCGGAGCGGTGCTTGTAGTCGATCACCACGGCGCGGCCCTCGGCATCGACGTCCACGCGGTCGATGCGGCCGCCAAGCGGCCAGCCGGCGTAGTCGACACCCAGGCCGTTGAACGAGTATTCGAGGTATTCGGGGGCGAACGGCGCGAGCGCATCCGCCTCGTAGCGCACCACGCGCCGCAGCTGGGGCAAGATGTCGTCGATCTGCGCCTGCTCGGTCGGCGAGAGCGCGACGAGAGCCGCCGAGCTCGCCGTCTTGCCGCGCGCGTGCTCGGCGCGCACCGCGGCGAACACCTCGTCGAGCAGCGCCAGCGACGCGCGCAGGTTCTCCGGCGTCACCCGGCGCATGCCGCGCTCGCGCACCTCCTCGTGGAACCGGTCCATGACGTCGTGGACGAAGTTGCCCTTCTCCATATTGGTGAACCCGGCATCGATCATCGAGGGGCGGACGCGCGATGACACGAACCAGCACAGCGGGCAGCCCACATAGCTTTCGATCTGCGAGGCGGAGAACTGGCGCGGCACGAGCGCCCCGTCTTCGGTTCGGCGCATCAGGACCAGATACGGCACCGCCGAGACGCCCAGGCGCTGCGGCGGCAGGCAGAGCACGCGCTCGACGCGCGCCGTCCCCGTTCCCGCAGGGTCGAAATCGCCCGCCACGTCGCCCTCGCCCGTCTTCTCGACCGGCGCCTCGTCCCCGCCCCGAAGCGCGAGGAGCTCCGTCCACAGCGCGGCCGGATACCGGTCCTTCGCCTGCCGGTCGTGCGACACGCGCGTCAGGGCCACCGACCCGCGGGAGGCGCAGATCGCCCGCTCGGCCTGGTCGCGCAGGCGCGCGGCGGGCTCGAGCACAACGGCGTCGGCGCCCAGGGCGGACCCCAGCGTCACGACGGGGCCCTCCTCGTGGGAAAGCGGGTAGCTCGCCACGTCGACGTCGGTGAGCAGCACCGCGTCGACCGAGGCGGACTCGAGCACGGCGGCGTCGGCGAGCGTCATGAAGACGACGGTGCCGACCTCGCCCTCAAAGGACGCCGACGCGGCGCGCTCGCGGGACGCCGTGCACAGCCCGTCGAGGATCTTCGTCGCCACGGCCTGGCTCACGTCGAGAGCGCGCGCCTCGTTCATCAGCACGTCGACGGCGCGCTCCGCCATGGCGCGCTCGGTCGCCTGGCGGCAGCGCCCGTCGCGCGTGCCGAACGCGGACGCCGGCAGCGCCTCGATGGCGGAGAGCATCGACTTGAACGCGGAGACGGGGCGGTCCTGCCAGATAAACTGCACGACCTCCGAGCAGACCGCGGGGACCCGGCGCATGGGATGGTCGTCTGCGAGCTTGCGGCGCGCCGAGCCCGCGCGCGACTGGACGCTCTGCAGCTCCCGCAGAACGCCTTCGACGCCGAGGGCCCGATTGGAGCGGATCTTCTTGTCGAAGCCGCGCGCGAGCGCCGCGTCGGCACCGGAGACGGGCGCGTAGAGCCAGTCGGTCAGCTCGGGCGCGGGCCACCATGCGCCGTCTGCCACCTGGCCCTCCTGCGCGGCCTTCATGCGCGAAACCACGTCGGTAAGCGCCGCGAACTGCTGGCCGACGACCGTCTGGGAGAATCGCGAGAAGCGCGTGACGCTCGAGGCGATGCCGCGCGCGGCGAGGTACCCGGCGAGCTCGTCGAACAGCTCGGCCGGACGGGCGCAGGCGACGACAGCCGTCTTGGCGCGCCCGCTGTCGCCGGCAGGTGCCGACGAGAGCAGCGAGGCGAGCTCGTCGGCGTAGGCACGGGCCCTGGCATGGGGGCCGGCGACCTCCAGAAACGACAGGGCGCGCGTCGCGGCGCCGTCGGCGCCCTCGGCGCCCCCGAGCTCAAGCGCCCGCTCGACCGCACATCCCACCTGCGAGAACGCACGCGCGACCTCCTCCTCCCACACCTGCTGGGAGGCGCGCAGCAGCACCTGCACCGAGCCCGCCCGGCCCACCTGGGCGAGCAGGCGGACGAGATGGGCGGGAAGCGTCGTCACGTCGCGCACGATCGCGCAGCGCGCGCATGCGGGGGCCAGATCGGCCACCGCGTCGGCAAGCAGGACGGCGGCCTGCGCGGGCTCGATGAGGCCGCGGTCGCGCAGGCGCGCGCCGTATGCGTCGAGCAGGGAGAACACGACGCGCGTCGCGGCATCCGCCGGGCCTTTTGCCCCCTCGGCGAAGGGAAGCAGGTCTTTTGCCATGCGCGCCAGCATGCGCACGGTGCCCGGGTTGGCGCGCAGCGGCGCAAGCTCGCGCTCGTCGCGGGCGTAGAGCGTATCGGCGATAAGCAGCTGGCGCTGCAGGTTGGTGCACAGGCGCCGGCCGTCGCCCAGAAGCTCCCAGAGGCCTTCGATCCACGCGGTCGGCGTCACGATATCGAGCCCGACGCCCAGGTGCGCGTCCGCCGCGGCGCGACGGCAGACGTCGCGCTCGGACGTCGAGGGCACCAGCAGCGTGACGCGGCCGAAGCGCTCGACGGCCCGGGCCATGAGCTGCAGCTCGTCGCCTGCGGGCACGACGCCCGAGGCGTGTCTCACTATCTGAACCGCCATGATCCTCCATCGTCGAGAGAACTATCCGTTCACAGTATCCTACACGCCCGCGTGGACACGTCTCCCCGCAAAAGGTCGTTTGGGGACGGGCTCACTCCAACCCGCCCTCAAACGACCCAGGCGCCCGCAACAGGGGCGCCCGGCGCGAAATCAATTGTTCAGCGGTTGCCCAAACAGGCGGCCTATCTGTGCTCGCGCTCCTGGTCTTCGAGCTTGATGAGGATGCGCCGGTACCCGCCATGGGCGCCGTTCAGGGCCTTGGACACGCGGCTCACCGTCGTCGACGACGCGCCGGTGCGAGCCTGCACCTCGACGTAGGGCTCGCCTTCGTCGAGATACCGGGCGACCTGCAGGCGCTGAGCGAAGTCGCAGATCTCCCGCGGCGTGCACAGGTCGGTCAGAAACGCCCGCACATCGTCCTCGTTCTCCAACAGCAAAACGGAACGGACAAGCTGCTCGACGTCCCCGCGCTCGTACATCTTCTCGATATCCATGGTGCACCGCCACATCCGTTCGCGAAACATAACTAACTCTAGCCGGATGCAGTGTAACACACCACCACGCTAAAGTGCCACGGCTCCGTCGAGCGGCACAACATCCACGAGCGCGCCGGCTCCCGATGGCCCCGCCCCTACCTGGTCCACGTGGGGACGAGCGACAGGCTGTCCTCGATGCCCGAGGTCCAGAACACCTCGTCGGACCCATCGATGAGCACGGCCTCGACATCCGGCGTCGCCTCGATCAGCTCCAGCCCGCGCTCGACGCCCAGCATCAGGACGGCCGTCGAGTACCCGTCGCAATCCAGGGACCGCCGGGCAACGATCGTCGCCGACACCACGTCCGTCTTCGCGGGCATGCCGGTCGCCGGGTCGAGGATGTGGTGGTACGTCACGCCGCCCCGCGTGAAGCAGCGCTCGTGCAGCCCGCTGGTGACCACCGAGCCGTCAACCACGTCCACGATCGCCCGGCTGTGCCCGGGGTCCCGCGGGTTCACGATGCCCACCCGCCACGGGGCTCCCGCACGCGCATGCCCGTGACGGGGGTCGGCGGGCCGGCCGCCGCGCACGAGCACGTTGCCGCCCAGGTTGAGCACGAAGCGCCCCACCCCGTGCTCGCCCATGATGCGCGCGAGGTCGTCGGCGATATAACCCTTGGCGATGCCGCCCAGGTCGAGCACGGTCTTCGGGTCGTCGATGGAAAGCGTCGGCGCGCCCCCGTCGGTCTCGCCCACATGTATATGGCCCATGCCCACGTGCGGCAGCGCGCGGGACAGGGCGAGCGACCCCGGAACCACGCCGGCGTGGAAATCCCACAGCGACGTGACCGTGCCCATGGTGATGTCGAACGTGCCCCCGCTGCGCGCGCAGTACCCGCGCGCAAGCTCCACCAGCTCGGCGGTCTCGGGTTCCACCTCGACCGGGTCGGGCGCGGCAGCATGGGCCCGGGCGATATCCGAGTCCGCCCGCGTCCTCGAAAGCGTCCGCTCGAAGAACAAGCAGCGGTCGCGGCACGCGATCAGCGCCTCGTCAAGCTGCGCCGCGGTCTGGGCACCGCCGCCATCCATCCCGTCCGCCGGATACGCGTGCATGTGCACGTCGGTGTTGAAGATGAACAGCGCGATGACGCGCGACCCGTCGACGCCCGCTTCGGGGAAAGCTGTGTGCGGATCGCCATACCGGTATGTCTGCTGCAAAATCCGCCCTTTCTGTGGAACAATCTATGCGTCCATGATAGCCGCGCGGCACCTGCGGCCGCTCGACATACCGAAAGGCACCCCCATGCGCTTCGTCCTCAACTGGCTGCTCACCTCGATCGCCATCTCGATCGCGGCCTTCATCGTGCCGGGCATCGAGCCGTTCGGCATGGCGGAGCCCTGGATGAGCTTCGCGTTCACGGGCCTCTTCCTCGGCTTTGTCAACGCGCTCATCAAGCCGTTCGTCACCATCATCTCGCTGCCGGTGACCATCCTGACGCTGGGCATCTTCCAGCTCGTGGTCAACAGCCTCATGCTCGAGCTCGCCAGCTGGCTGTCGGTGAACCTGCTGGGAGCGGGCATCTCCATCACCGGCTTCGGCGCGGCGTTCTTCGGCGCCATCGTGGTGAGCATCATGTGCGCGCTGCTCGGCGTCGCCACCAAGGACGCGCAGTAGCGATCAGCGCGCGGCGCGGGGCCGACCGCCGCGGAATGAATTGATCAGTGGTTCCCTAGAGGCACTCCATGCCGCGCGGCGACTCGGCGAGCTGCGCCAGCGTGATGCCGTCGAGGTAGTCGTTGATCATGGTGCCGAGGCTCTTCCACATGCGGATCGTGGGGCATGAGTTCACGCGCTCGCATCCGATCTGGTCGCCGTCGAGGCAGGCGACAGGTGAGAGGCTCCCCTCGGTCAGGCGCAAGATCTCGCCGACCGAATAGTCGCATGCCGGACGCGTGAGACGGTAGCCGCCCCCTTTGCCGCGCATGCCCGAGAGCAGCTCGTTGCGCACGAGCGTCGAGAGGATGTTCTCGAGGTACTTCTCCGAGACGCCTTGGCGCTCGGCGATCTCCTTGAGCGGGATGCGTCCCTCGTCCTGGTGTTCTGCCAAATCGACCATGACGCGCAGCGCGTAGCGTCCCTTCGTCGACACCAGCATGACCATCCTCCTTTCTGTCGCGTAGCACAAGAATACCAAAACGGACACGACTCCATTACGGTAAAGCATACGAGAACGGGCGCGGCGTCTGATCTTCTTTCTCGTTACCGATTGTTACATTGCGCAGCGCCCACGCCGCGACATTAATCCTAGTAGTACAATAGGGTTTATACGGGCGCGGCAACCGGCGTCCGTGCAACACGACTGCCCGGAGGCGCATATGAGCAACATCTACACCTCGATCGACCAGTTGATCGGACACACGCCCCTGCTCGAGATATCCCGCATCGAAGAGCAGCTCGCCCTCAAGGCGCGCGTCCTGGTGAAGCTCGAGTACTTCAATCCCGCGGGATCGGTCAAGGACCGCGTCGCGCTGAACATGCTCGACGAGGCCGAAGCGGCGGGCACCATCCGTCCGCACGCCGGCTGCACGATCATCGAGCCCACGAGCGGCAACACGGGCGTCGGCCTCGCCTCGCTGTGCGCCGCGCGTGGATACCGTCTCATCATCACCATGCCCGACAGCATGAGTCCCGAGCGCCGCCTGCTCATGGAGGGCTACGGCGCCGAGGTGATGCTGACCCCGGGCGCCCAGGGCATGGCCGGCGCCATCGCGCGGGCCGAGGAGCTGGCGCGGACGATCCCCGACAGCATCATCGCGGGGCAGTTCACCAATCCCGCCAACCCGGCGGCGCACGAGGCGACCACCGGGCCCGAGATCTGGAACGACACCGACGGGGCAGTCGACCTCTTCGTCGCGGGCGCGGGGACGGGCGGCACGGTGACCGGCGTGGGCCGCTACCTCAAGCGGCAGAACCCGCAGGTCCAGGTCGTGGCCGTCGAGCCCGCCGGCTCCCCCGTCCTGTCGGGGGGCAGCGCCGGCCCCCATGGCCTGCAGGGCATCGGGGCGGGATTCGTCCCCGACGTGCTCGACACGACCGTCTTCGACCGCGTCATGACCGTCGCCGATGCCGACGCCCTCGAGTCCTCGCGCATGCTCGCGCGCACCGAGGGCGTGCTCGTGGGCATCTCGTCGGGCGCGGCGCTCTGGGCGGCGCTGCAGCTCGCACGCGAGGACGCGAACGAGGGGAAGACCATCGTCGCCCTTCTGCCCGACACCGGAGAGCGCTACCTGTCCACCCCGCTGTTCGGGGACGCAAGCTCGGGAAACGAAGACTGATTGCTTTCGCGCCGGGCGGCCCCGTGGCGGGCACTGCGGAGAAATGATGCCGAACGGATGCCGTTTCGGCGCGCGCCGAGCGCACATGGACGGCCTCGCTACAATGAGATGCCGCAACCAGCAGAAAGGACCGTGATGCCGAGCAAGGGCCGCGTGCTCGTCGCCATGAGCGGCGGCGTCGATTCGAGCGTAACCGCATATCTCCTCAAGCAGCAGGGCTACGAATGCGTGGGCGTCACCATGCGTCTGACCTGCAGCGCGACGTTCGACGACATGGGCGAGCGCTCGTGCTGCTCGCTGTCGGACCTGGAGGACGCGGAGGCGGTCGCGCAGCGCCTGGGCATCCCCTACCGCGTGGTGGACATGCGCGACATCTTCGAGCGCGACGTCGTCGCCAAGTTCGTGAGCACCTACGAGGCGGGACGGACCCCTAACCCGTGCATCGACTGCAACCGGTACCTCAAGTTCGGCGCGCTGCTCGACTACGCGCGCTCCCTGGACTGCTCGCACATCGCGACCGGCCACTACGCCCGCGTCCGCCGCGCGCCCACCGACGCGGGCGCACCGGGGCCCTGGACCCTGTCGCGCGCCGCCGACGCCGGCAAGGACCAAAGCTACGTCCTCTACTCGCTCACGCAGGAGCGCCTGGCGCACGTGCTGCTCCCCCTCGGCGACCTCATCAAGGATGCTGACGTCCGCCGCATCGCCGCCGAGCAGGGCTTCGCCAGCGCGAACAAGCCCGATAGCCAGGGGATCTGCTTTGTCCCCGACAACGATTTCGCCTCGTTCATCGAGGCGCGCGAGGGGCGCCTTCTGCCCGAGGGCGATATCGTCAGCACGTCCGGCGAGGTCCTGGGGCGCCATCGCGGCGCGCTGCGCTACACGATCGGCCAGCGCAAGGGCCTCGGCGTCGCCGCCGCGCACCCCCTCTACGTATGCGGCGTCGACGTCGAGAGCAACACGGTCACGCTGGGCGGGGTCGATAACCTCATGGCAGACGAACTCGACGCCGGCGACTGGATCTGGAGCGCGCCCGCCGAGACGATAGAGCGCCGCATCGTCGATGCCGGCGCGCACGGCCTTCCCGTGGCGGCGAAGATCCGCTACCACCAGCCCGACCAGCCCGCACGCGTCAGGCTCGTCGATGCCGAGGCCGGCGCGCAGGCGGGCGTGCACATCGACTTCGACATCCCGCAGCGCGGCATCGCGCCCGGCCAGGCCGTCGTCATCTACGACGGCGAGGTCGTCCTCGGCGGCGGCACGGTCCTGTAGGCGCCCCGGCCCGAGGGGCAAGCCCGACTCGAAACATGCCGCCCAACGTAAAAAGCAGGGCCCTGCCGCACGTGCGCGACAGGGCCCTGCGCCATATGCCGAGATGCGGCAGGTTACTTCATGATCTTGCGGAACAGCTCCACGACGGTGGCGTGGTCGGCGTCGCGCGGGTTGCCGGGATAGCAGGCGTCGGCGAGCGCGTCGTCGGCGATCTGGTCGAGCTCGTCCTCGGTGATGGCCTCGCAGACCGTCGGGATGTCGACGTCGGCGGACAGCTGGCGCACGGCGGCGATGGCGGCGTCAGCGGCCTCGTCGGCCGTCATGCCGGTCGTGTCGACGCCCATGGCGACCGCCACGTCGGCCAGGCGCTCGGCCACGACGGGCTTGTTGAACTCCATGGCGATAGGCAGCAGCATGGCGCAGGCAACGCCGTGCGGGGTGTCGTAGTGCGCCGAGAGGGTGTGCGCCATGGCGTGGTCGATGCCCAGGCCGACGTTGGAGAAGCCCATGCCGGCGATGTACTGGGCGAGCGCCATGCCCTCGCGCCCGCTCCCGGGCTGGCCGCTCTTGGCCTCGGCCACGGCATCGCGCAGGTTCTTGGCGATGAGCTCGATGGCCTTGAGGTGGAACATGTCGGTGAGCTCCCAGGCGCCGCGGGTGGTGTAGCCCTCGATGGCGTGGGTGAGCGCGTCCATGCCGGTGGCGGCGGTGAGGCCGGCGGGCATGGTGGCCATCATGTCGGGGTCGACGACGGCGACCTCGGGCGCGTCGTTGGTGTCGACGCACACGAACTTGCGGACCTTCTCGGGATCGGTGATGACGTAGTTGATGGTGACCTCGGCGGCCGTGCCCGCGGTGGTGGGGACGGCGATGGTGAACACCGCGTGGTTCTTGGTGGGAGCAACGCCCTCGAGCGAGCGCACGTCGGCGAACTCGGGGTTGTTGACGATGATGCCCACGGCCTTGGCGGTGTCCATGGCCGAGCCGCCGCCGATGGTCACGATGCAGTCGGCCTCGGCCGCTTTGAAGGCCTCGACGCCGTCGGTCACGTTCTTGATGGTGGGGTTGGGCTTGATCTCGGAGTACATGCTCCACGCGATGCCGGCCTCGTCGAGCAGGTCGGTAACCTTGGCGGCGACGCCGAACTTGACGAGGTCGGGATCGGTGCAGACGAAGACCTTCTTGAAGCCGCGGCGGGTGATCTCGCCGGGGATCTCCTTGATGGCACCGGAGCCGTGGTAGGAAATGGTGTTCAGAACGATACGATTAGCCATGTTGATGCCTCCTTGTCTTTGCGCGCCCCGGCCGCGGGGCGCGCCGTCCAGGATGCCGTCACCGCGCGATGCGCGGGCGGCATCTAAGCCATGATATGCCTTATTCGGGCACGGCGAGAAGCGGCGATCCGCATCCGATACCGCCACCAGCAAAACGTTTTATCAGCATTGGATAAATGGTCGAAGATCGCCGGCGAACGGCAGCGCGGGAGCGCCTACTCCAGGTGGTAGAGCTCCTCCATGAACTCCCAGTCCCCGTTCTCGCCGAACGGCTTCATGTTGGGGCCGACCGCCGCCCACCACTCCTGGGTCCTGGGGTCCGCCGCCATCTTGGCCATGTCCGCCTCGTAGTCGTCGCCGGTGTACTCGTAGTAGGAGAACAGCAGGCCGTCGTAGTAGTAGATCGAGTAGTTCTGCAGGTTGCAGGCCTTGATCATCTCGTTGACGCCCTCGAACGGCGCGGCGTGGTAGGCTTTGTACTTCTCGTACCCCTCCTTGCCGTTCGTGCGGGAAATGGAACCGAAGCGCTGGATCTTGCCCATAGGAGCCTCCTTGATCGATGCGGACACAACCCCTATGTACCCATCTGCGCAGCTGACCTCGCGGCGCATGTGGCCGATCTCGCCGCGCACGGGCGCTCAGGGTCTGCACGACAATCGCACCGTGAATCATATACGTATAAGATTCTTATAAACGCGCAGGTACCAGAAAATCTTGTGCATAAAAATCCGTTCCAAACAAAACCCACCAAGAAGGAAGGTTGAGTTTGGTGCGATTTTTGAGTGCCGTTTCTCCCCACGCGCCACACCCTTCAACAAAACCGCAGGATTCAACTGGGCTTTTGTTGAAGGGTGTGGCGCCTGTGAGCGAGGGGCACTCAAAAATCGCACCAAACTCGATATACATGGTTTTTGACCTAGGAAATCCCTCGATCCACATACCGCCGACCGGCCTTAATCGTTACCGGGCCGCATCAGGAGCAGTAGCGCCAGTCCGGATCGGTGAGCGCCCGGGCGAGCCCCAGCCCCATCGGCAAGAACAGGATGATCATGATGGCGCGGATGATCCACTCCATGGCGTCCAGCGTCTGGAACACGCCCATGTAGTACACCGCCCGGTACATATACAGGCCGGGGACCATGATGACGATGGAAGGAACCGTGATGGAGATGCGCGGGAACTTCGTCTTGGTGCCGGTGATCGACGCCAACAGGCCAGCGCAGATAGCACCCGCGAATGCCGCCGCCTCGGGCGGCATGCCGACCAGGTCGACGAGCGTGAGGCGCAGCGTGTTGGCGATCGCGCCCACGACGCCCGCCGTCGCCGCCATCCTGTAGGTCGAGTTGAACATCATCGAGAAGCCGAACACCCCGACGAAACTCGCGACGAACCGCAGGGCGAACATGACCGGTGCGCTCAGGCCCTGCGCGGCGAAATCATCCGGATGCAGCTCGACCATCATCGCCACGAGCCAGGCCACGAGCGTCGCGACCACGATGACCGCGCACGCGTAGGCGAGGCGCTCGAGCCCCGAGCGGAAATCGAGCTTCGCGATGTCGAGCCCGCTCGTGATCAGGGGGAACCCGGGGATCACGAACAGCATGGCCCCGATATAGCCCGCCTCGTGCTCAGCCACGTCCTTCACCGCAAGCGACAGCAGCGACAGGCACCCCAGGTAAACCAGGCAGGCGACCGCGACCGACACGCCGATGCAGACGAAATGCGTGAGCCTGCGATCGAGCATGATGCGGCGCGTGAAGTTCCCGAGTCCCGCACCCACGAACGCGCAGCCCATCTCGATGGGCCCGCCGCCGAGCAGGAACACGAAGGCGGCACACGCGGCGGCAGACGCCAAGCCGACCGCCCACGGGGCATAGTTGCCCGGCGCGTGCTCGATGGCGTCCATGCGATCATGGAACGCGCGCACGGTCAGGGTGTCGCCGCGCTTCTGCACGTCGCGGACGAACTCCTCCATGAGCTGGATGCGCTCGGTGTTCACGCCGGTCGTATGGAGCGAAACGACCTCGGAGAAGCTGTTGTGCCCGTCGATGCACGTGCATTCGATCGTCGTGAGGCTCACCGCCGCCGAGACGGTGACGCCCAGGACGCCGGCGATCTTGTTCATGCAGTCGCGCACGCGCCAGCTGCCCGTGCCGCCCGCGAGCAGCAGCAGGCCCGCGCGGCAGATGATCGACGACTTGTCGTCGAGGTCGGCGCCGATGGCGAGCATGTCGTCGCAGTCGGTCACCTCATGCCAGGGCACCGCCATGTGGTTTCGATGGCGGATGCGCGCGCGGTGCACATGCGGCAGGGGCGCGTGCGCGATGGCTTCGCGAATTCCCGCGGCGGTCCGTTTCTGCTCGTGGTCCATGGGGCGCCTTTCGATGGGATGCACGGTTTACCCATGGTACCGTGCGGGCGCGCCCGCTTGAAAACAAAGGGGTGTCCAAACCGGACAAGCGGTGCGTTTTGGCGCGCGCAAGGGAGACGCCGGCAGGTCCCCTTCACGCCGGGCGCCCGCGTCCGCCAGGGGCTACGGGCGACCGGCGACCGCCCCTGCGCGGGCGGGCTTGCGCTCGCGATCGATGAACATGATGGCGAACGCCGCGACCAGAAGCCCCGAGCACACGCCGATGGCCATGTGCCCCAGGCGGCCGACGCACCAGTTGCCGAGCACCGCGCCCGCGGCAAAGCAGGCGATCAGACCGAAGTAGAGCAGGCCGTTTTCCAAAAAGCCGCGGTCGCGGTTGAGCAGGTAGTCGTCCATGTTCTGCATGGCGGAACGCAGGTTGCCGATGCACATGGTCGTGGCGATGCCGTGCCCGTGGATCTTCCGGAACGACTCGACCTGCATGCCGCACGCGAACGACGTCACGCAGTTCGCCGCGACATCGGGCACGATGAAGGCGACGGCGAGCAGGGCGGCCGCCTCGAGCAGCACGATGACCTGCCTCCAGTGCAGCGCGCTCGAAAAGCGGCAATGGACGAGATCGGCGATCACGATGCCCGCGGCGAACGCGAGCACCGGCAGCGCGTAGTGGACCATGCCGGCCCAATCGCCCTCGGAAAGATGCACGCCGCACAGCAGGATGTTTCCCGTTTGCGCATTGGCGAACACCCCGCCACGCGCCATGTAGGAATAGGCGTCCATGAATCCCCCGGCAAGGGCCATGATGACGCCGAGCTCGATGGAATCGGATATCTGACGTGCACGCTCCATGGCGCCCTCTCCCCTTCATGTCGAGCGGAGCGCCCCGCGCCCGCCCCGTCGTCTTGCGCCGCGATCCCACAGCGACGCGCCCGCTGAGCCGCACGACGAATCGAGCGGCCAGCAGAAAAGCGTAGCGTAATCGTGCGCACCCCGCGCAAAAACGAGATACGGTAATCGAATTGGTACAATTCGACACGATCAGAATCGCGCGATGCCCGTCACCGCGCAGGTAATGGATTGGAGTCCCCATGGCCGACCGCTCGCAGTTCCTTCCCGTCTCCCGCGCCGACATGGACGCGCGCGGCTGGGATGCCTGCGATTTCGTCTACGTCTGCGGCGACGCGTACGTGGATCACCCCTCGTTCGGCATGGCCATCATCACGCGGGTGCTCGAGGCGCACGGATACCGCGTCGGCATCATCTGCCAGCCGGATTGGCGCGACCCGTCAAGCATCGCCGCGCTCGGCGAGCCGCGCCTGGGCTTTTTGGTCTCAGCGGGCAACATGGACTCCATGGTCAACCACTACTCCGTCACCAAGCATCGTCGCCGAACCGACGCCTACACGCCCGGCGGCGTCGCGGGCGCGCGGCCCAACCACGCCGCCGCCGTCTACGGCAACCTCATCCGCCGCACATTCAAGCACGTCCCCATCATCTTGGGCGGCATCGAGGCGAGCCTGCGCCGACTTGCCCACTACGATTACTGGTCCGACTCCCTCAAGCGCAGCATCCTGCTCGATTCCGGCGCCGACCTCGTGCTGTACGGCATGGGCGAGCACGCCATCGTCGAGGTGGCCGACGCGCTCGCCGCGGGCCTGCCCATCGACCAGATCACGTATGTCGACGGCACGGTCTACCGCGTGAGCGGCGGCGAGCAGGCGCTTGCCGAGGTCTACGATTACGAGCTGCTCCCCTCGTGGGACGATCTCGAGGCCGACCGCCTGGCGTACGCGCGCAGCTTCGCCATCCAGTATCGCAACATGGACCACATCACCGCCCACCGCCTTGTGGAGCCCTATCCGCATGGGGTGTACGTGGTGCAGAACCCGCCGGCGGCCCTGCTTTCGACCGAGGAGATGGACGCGGTCCACGAGCTTCCGTACGCGCGCGCCTGGCACCCCGACTACGATGAGGCCGGCGGCGTGCCGGCGTTCTCCGAGGTCAAGTTCTCCATCACGTCCAACCGCGGGTGCTTCGGGGAATGCTCGTTCTGCGCGCTCGCGTTCCATCAGGGCCGCGCGCTGCAGGTGCGCAGCCGCGAGAGCATCATCCGCGAGGCGGAGGCGCTCACCCGCGATCCCGACTTCAAGGGCTATATCTCCGACGTGGGCGGGCCCACGGCCAACTTCTTCCGTCCCGCCTGCGACAAGCAGCGCAAACACGGCGTGTGCGCGAATCGCCGCTGCCTGTGGCCGAGCGTATGCAAGAACATGGTCGTCGACGAGGACGGATACGCCGACCTGCTGCGCGACCTGCGCCATATTCCCGGCGTGAAGAAGGTCTTCGTGCGCAGCGGCATCCGCTTCGACTACGCCATGGCCGACCGATCGGACAGGTTCCTGACGGAACTCGTCCAGCACCATGTAAGCGGCCAGCTGAGGCTGGCGCCCGAGCACGTGAGCGATGCGGTGCTCTCCATCATGGGCAAGCCCAGCCGTGCCGTCTACGACGCGTTCTGCCGTCGGTTCGACGACCTGTGCGAGCGCTACGGCCTGGAGCAGTACGTGGTGCCCTACCTCATCAGCAGCCATCCCGGCTCGACGATGAAGGAGGCCGTCGAGCTGGCGGAAGCCGTGCGCGACATGGGATACATGCCCGAGCAGGTGCAGGATTTCTACCCGACGCCGTCGACGATGTCCACCTGCATGTACTACACGGGCGTGGACCCGCGCACGATGGAGCCGGTGTACGTGGCGCGCGACCCGCACGAGAAGGCCATGCAGCGCGCCCTGATCCAGTACCGCAAGCCCGAGAACTACAAGCTGGTGCGCGAGGCGCTGCAGCGCGCGGGACGCACCGACCTCATCGGCTACGACCGGCACTGCCTGATCCGCCCCGTGCCGCCGCGGCCGGGCGCCGCCAAGGGCAAAGGCAAGGGCAAGGGCGCCGGCGGCAAGACGGGCGGCGGTTTTGCCGGCAAGCAGCAGGATAAGCGGGGCGGGAAGTTCGGCAAGGGCGGCAAGGGACCCTCCGGCGCCGCGCCGCACGGTCGCAATCGGGCCGCGCAGGGGCGCGAGGGCGCACGCGGAAGCAGAAGACGGCCATAGCGGACAGTTTTGTCCGTGCTGGGCGCCCGTTCGGCCATCACGTTGTTCACAGAGGACCTGCCGGGGCCTCGCGGGCCCAAAACCCCTTACGGCAACGGCGCGGGACGGTCCACAGCCCGACGAAACAGCCACAATCCCGCCCCGACCATAGCCGCCGACGCAGTGATGGCGAACACGACGCCTCCCGCCTCGAGCACCGTCGCGATCTCGTTGACGAAGTAGGCGCAGAAGTTGATGACCAGGTGCAGGCCCATGCTGGGCAGCAGGCTTCCGGTTTGCCAGACGAGCCAACCCGCGATCAGGCCCATGACCGTGGCATATGCGAACTGGGTGATATTGAGATGCAGGGCGCCGAACAGCACCGCCTGCACGATGTTGGCGAGCCAGAACGCGCGCGGCGGAACCGCACCGAGCGGAGGGCACGGCTGGCTTCGGGCCGTACGCCATGCGCGATCCCTCCAGCGGCCGGCCTGCTTGGGGCACATGGCGCGAAGGGCGAACTCGAACACCACGCCGCGACATGCGAGCTCTTCGGTCAGCGGAGCGCCGACCGCCAGGATCAGGACCGCCGCCACGGAGAACTCGTTCATGACGGGGTTGTCGGTCAGCGTATCGTACTCCGTCTTGACATCGGGAAACAGCGGCAGCAGCAAGCCCAGCGCATAACTGATCACCATCTGCAGACCTACTCCCAGCAGCACAACGGCAACCACCCCCAACGCGCGCGAGCGAGGGGTCCGTCTGCGTCCCTGCAGGAAGGAGACGGGCCGGACGCGAAGCCACCACGGAAGGACCACCGCGAACACCGCGAGCTCGGAGATGATCTGGACGGGGATGGCGATCTGGGCGGCAAGGGCGGCAACATCCGTCGTGGCCGTAAGCTGCAGCAACACGAGCGCGACCGCGAACGACCCGACGGCAATCGACACGAGCTGCGTCGCATACACGGCAAACGCCGCCCCGAGTGCGGCGAGCAGCCAGCGCACGGCGTTGACCACCGGCAACTCAGGCGTATCAGAGGGGCGCGGCATGGACAGTCGAGCATCGAGGGGCGAGACGGGGGCGCCGGGCACAGGGGCGCAACCCTGCCGGGACCGATCGTCCGATACGTGCTGCGGAATCTCGTTCATAGCTTCACCTCGCAAGCAGTATCCCCGCGCTCCCGCATTCCAAACGGCGAAAACGCGGCAGCATGCCATTTTTAAGGAAGCGCCCTATAGGCACACCCATGGGTTGGTTGGGGACGGGTCCGTTCCAACCCATGCCTGGCGTCGCGACGGTTTTTGCAGGAAGCTCGGACGAAATATGCATATCACTCGAGCAGACTGCAGAACCACGAGGTGAGTGGCCGTATCGTATTGGCCGTTATGCAGGATGTCCCCGCCGTTCCCGCAAAATCCGTCGCGACGGTTTTTGCGGGAAGGTGACGCGGCGGCCCGAGCGCCCCCCAGCAAGATGGGCCGTCTCCGCGCCTCTCGCGCCGCGCAGCCTCGCCCGAATCCACAGTTCGCGTCACGCTCCCGATCGATACAAAGACGGCCCGGGTCCTCGCTGAAGGACTCGGGCCGCAATGCGCATCGTCTCAGGCTCGCGTCGGCGCTTCCCTAGTGGCGAGAGCTCCTGCCGCCGCGGTCGCCGGGACGGCGAGACGAACGGTTTCGGTCGGAGGGGTGCTGGAATCCGCGCCCACCGCGGTTGGCGCCACCCTTGCCGCCGCGGCGCTCGCGCGAGCTCGGCTCATCGTAGTTGCGCCAGGTGTCGCGAGACGGGCGAGCCGGACGCGCGGAACGATCGTCGCGATCCTCGCGCCTCGCGCTCCCCTTGCGGTCGCGCGCGGAGCTGTGCGGCGAGCGACGGCCCTCGCGGGAGCCCTCGAATCGCTCGCGATGGCCGCGCTCATCGGCCTGCTCGGCGAACTGGGCGGCGTGGCGCTGGGCGCGATTGGCCGGAGCGGCCGCTTCGACCTCGGCGCGAGCCTCCGTGCGCACGCCCTCGTCCTCGCGGACGCGCACCTTGCCGGGGCGCTTGCGCGCTGAGGGACGGGACGCCTTCTCGGGCGCCTCCTCCTGTGCGGCGCGGGCCGCATCGCGGGCGGCGCGGCGGGCGATGTCGCGCTGACGGGGGGCGCGCTGCTTCTTCTCGCGGCGCTCGCGGCGCTCGTTGGCCTTCTTGGCCTTCTGGCGACGACGCTTCTTCTCCTTCTTGCCTGCGACGTGGTCGGCGGGCACGCGGTCGGGATCGACGCGGGGCGCGTCGGAGCCAAGATCGATGCCCTCGGCGTCGTAGAGATCCGCCGTTTTGCCCATCAGGGCCTCGATATCGAAGAACTCGTCGATATCGTCGCGGGTCACGAACGTGAGCGACCAGCCCTCCTCGCCGGCGCGACCCGTGCGGCCGATGCGGTGGATGTAGTCGGTCGGCTCCTCGGGCACGTCGAAGTTCACGACGTAGCGCACGTCGGAGATGTCGATGCCGCGCGCAAGCACGTCGGTCGCCACGAGCACCTGTACCTTGCCCTCGCGGAAGTCGCGCAGGGCGCGCTCGCGCTGGGCCTGGCTGCGGTCGCCGTGGATGGCGCCGCATTTGATGCCGGAGCGCTCGAGCCTGCGGGCGCAGGTGTCGGCGCGGCGCTTGGTGCGCACGAACACGATCACGCGCTCGGGGCCCTCCTTCTTGAGCACCGCCGTGAGCGCCCCGTTCTTGGCGTCAAGCGCCACCGGGCAGACGTACTGATCGACGGTCTCGGCGGTGGAGGTCACCGGGGCGATCTCGACGCGAGCGGGATCGCGCACCAGGTCGGTGATGGAGCCGACGCGGCCCTCGTCGAGCGTCGCGGAGAACAGCAGCGTCTGGCGATCGGTGCGGCACTTCTCGACGATGGCGCGCACCTGCGGCAAAAAGCCCATGTCGAGCATGCGGTCGGCTTCGTCGAGCACGAGCACGCTGACCTCGTCGAGATTCGCGGACCCCTGCTCGATCAGGTCGACCAGGCGGCCCGGCGTGGCGACCAGGATGTCGCAGCCGCGCGCGAGCGCCTGCTTCTGGGGGACGTAGCCCACGCCGCCGACGACGGTCACCGCGACATGACCCGTGCGGCGCGCGACGGCGTGGCACACGGTATCGATCTGCTGGGCGAGCTCGCGCGTGGGCGTGATGACGAGCATGAGCGGGCCGCGACCGCGCGCCAGGCGCTTGCGGCGACGCCCGCGCTCGCCCTTTTTCACGGGCGGGGCGACATGGTCGAGCTTGTCCATGAGCGGGAGCAGGAACGCGGCGGTCTTGCCCGTGCCCGTCTGGGCCGCGGCCAGCAGGTCGCGACCGGCGAGGACCTCCGGGATGGCCGCGGCCTGGACCGGCGTCGGGGTCTCATAGCCCATATCGGCAACCGCGCTCAGCACCGTTTGGGACAGGCCAAGGTCGGCAAACGTCGGGGAAATCTGTTCAGTTGTAGGCATAAATGCACAATCCATTCCGCACGGCGCAAGGCGCCGTGAACGTCAGACACGTAAACACTCTCAGCGGTTCGCGCCTATGCCTTCTGCGGCCGGTTTGCGCGATGGAGCAGGATCCGCCGACCGAACAGTATACGAACTGAGCAGATAAACCCTGTGGGAAAGCGATGGAAACACCCGAACACCACGAATGAAGCGCCCGAACAACTCCGCGAAGCGCGCTACGTCCGCTCGACAAGCTTCCCGCTGGCGAACCACTCGACATGGCCGCACTTCGCGCACGTGAGCGTCACGGCAGATCCGCCAGCCCACTCGACGCCGAACATCGAGGCGGCGCGTCCGTCAAGCAGCGCTGTGCTTTCATGGAAGCGCGTCCCTCCGCAATGGGAACACGTCACCGAATGTCCCGCCACCGTGTAGCGCTCACCCGCATCGTCGCCGTTCAACGCTTTGGAAAACTCGGAGAAAAAGCCCATGTCGACCTCCCATTCGGACGTGAGCGCGCAGCGCACGCGGAAAAGAAGCGCAGCCGACAGGCATGCCCGCCGGCTGCGCTTCTTGTACCCCTCGAGGGCGGGACGGAAACATCAGAATCCCGTTTATACCTGCGGAAACTCTATCCGTGCGCCATCTCCTCCCGCGCTGGGCAAACAATCTTAATCGTGCTTGCGACGGGTGAGCAACACGACACCGCCAGCGATGCACAGCGCGCCCGCGCCGCCGGCAACCGCCATACCCGCCAAGCTCGTATCCCCCGTCTGGGGCAGATCGCCCGGCGTGCGCGAAGTGTTCGACTCCATATCGGACGACTCCCCCTGGTCACCTTCGGAATCCGTCGGCTCATCTGCAGGTTGAGAAGGCTGCTCTTCGCCCGGCTCGGGGTCGGGCGTCGGTTCAGGCTCAGGCTCGGGGTCGGGCTCGCCCGTCGTCATCACGATGCGCCCATCGCCCGCAGGATCCGCGTACGCATCGGAAACCACGCCGCCCAGATTCTCGGAGAGATAGGTCATCAGCCCCTGGACGTCCGTCATGGCGTTTTCGAGCAGCACCGGGCAATCCTCGAACATCGTCATGCCGTCGCCGCCCTCGTGGAGCAGGTACCCGTGGCTTGCAAGCGTATAGGTGCGCGCGGGGTCGATCGGCTCGCCCGCCACGCACACGTCGCGCACGCGCCGCTCGCCCGCGACGCGCAGGAAGGCGCCGTGGTCGTCCACCTCGACCGACGAGGGGATATCGGTGCGCACCGCGTAAGTCAGGCCCGATACCTGCAGGAAGCCGCCGCTCGCCTCGGGATACTCGCTGACGCCCATCTCGAGCGCGTCCAAGATCTGCTGGCCGGTCGCCTCGACCATGCTGAGCTCGTTGCCGAACGGCTGCACCCCGTACAGGTCGTTGTTGGTGATCGGCCCGGCGTCGATCGACGAGCGCACGCCGCCGCCGTTGACGATCGCGATCTGGGCGCCGGTCGCCGCGCGGTACGCGTCGGCCACGAAATCTCCCATGTTGGTCTCGCCCAGGCGCACATACAGGCCCGCCTGCTCGTCCTCGCTCACCAAAGCGACGGCGCTCTCCCCCACGACGCGGTCGAGCTCCTCGGCGAGCTCGGCGTCCACGGCATCCACCTGCGCCTGGACGTCGTCGGCGGTCTCGGTGAAATCGGCTGCCGACGTGAGCTCGAAGCTCAGGACCTCGCCGTCCGGGTCGTCGGGATCGATGGTGAGCTCGCCCACCGCGGCGAGCTTGGTGCCCGTCTGGGCGAGCGGGACCTGACGGCCGTCCTCGTTCGCGACGCTCGTCACGTAGCTCTCGTGCGAATGGCCGTCGATGAAGGCGTCGATGCCGGTCGTATGGGAGATCACCGCGTCGCTCGTCCAGCGGTCGGTGATGCCGGAGCGCCCCAGATGCCCCACGGCGACCACGTAGTCGGCCCCCTCGGCGCGCGCGGCGTCAACGGCGGCCTGCACGCGCGCATAGAGCGCCTCGCCCGTCTCGTCCTCCGAAAAGCCGTAGATAAAGGTGCCGTCAGCGTCGGTGAACGATGCCGGCGAGGACTTGGTGAGCGTCTCGGGCGTGGTGATGCCCACGTAGGCGACCTTGAGCACGCCGTCGGCATCCCCTGCCGCCGGCTTCGCCTCGTAGGTCTTGACGGCGTACGGGGAAAACACCGGCGCGCCCGACCCGAGCTCCGTGAAGTTGCAGGACAGGTACGTGGCGTCGGACAGCTCGACGAGGCTCAGCAGGCGCTGCATGCCGTAGTCGTACTCATGGTTGCCAGGCACGGCGTAGTCGTAGCCCACGGCGTTCATGAGGCGGACGATGGCCTCGCCTTCCGTCAGCAGGCCGACCGGCCCGCCCTGGATGGCGTCGCCCGCATCGATGACGGTCACGTTGGCCTCGCCGTATGCGGCCTCGAGCCTATCGACCGCGGCGGCGACGCCCGCGTAGCCGAGGGCCTCTCCGGCAGATCCGTCGACCGCGCAGTGAACGTCGTTGGTGAACGCGATGGCGACCTCGTCGTCGACGCGCTCGGCGAACGCGCTCGACGGCGCAGCGATGCCGAGCAGGCAGGCGGCGGCTATGATCGCCGCGCGCACGGGCATCCTGCGGCGCGATCCTCTGTGTTTCGACATGGACATCCTCCTTAATGCAGACGAGAACCACTATAGGATGCGCGACGGGACGGAGGAGCCGAAAAAGAACGAACGCGACCCCACAAGAGCGAATGCAGACGGCGAGCGCGGCATCCGAACGCCTGACGATCTGCAACAGGGACTAGACACCCCCAGGGGGTGTAGGTGTATGATGGGCGCAGCAACCAGAGAGAAGGGAGCCGGCATGGCTCATGAGAAATTCGATGTGGGCGGCATGACCTGCGCGGCGTGCGAGGCGCACGTCAACAAGGCCGTCTGCAACCTCGCGGGCGTCTCGGACGTCTCGGTCAACCTCCTTTCGGGATCCATGGCCGTCGATTTCGACGAATCGCAGGTCACCCCCGACGACATCTGCGCCGCCGTCGATCGCGCCGGATACTCGGCGTCGCTCGTGGCGGCCCCCGCAGCCGCGGGTGCCGCGGCGGCTGGGCCGGGCGCCGCGCATCACGAGTCGCCCACCAAAAAGCTCGAGGCGACGGCCGCCGCGATGAAGACGCGCCTGATCACCTCGATCGTCTTCCTCGTCCCGCTGTTCTACATCGGCATGGGGCACATGCTCGGCTGGCCGCTGCCGGCGGTCTTCACCGACCACATCCACGCGATGACGCTCGCCCTGACCGAGCTGGTGCTGCTGCTGCCCATCCTGTACATGAACCGCGCCTACTTCATCAACGGCTACAAGTCGCTGCTCCACCGCGCGCCGACCATGGATGCGCTCATCGCCATCGGCGCCACGGCGAGCGTCGCGTGGTCGGTCTACGCCATGTTCGTCATGGCGGACCAGCTCGCATACGGCGACGTCCACGGCGCGGCGGCCACCGCCATGGACAACCTGTATCTCGAGAGCGCGGGCACCATCCTCACGCTCGTGACGGTGGGCAAGTACCTGGAGACGCGCTCCAAATCCAAGACCGGCTCGGCCATCGAGGCACTCATCGACCTCGCCCCCAAGACCGCGACCGTCGTCGATGCCGACGGCGGCGAGCAGACGGTCGACGTCGACGCCATCCAGGTCGGCCAGACGGTCCGCGTGCGCCCGGGAGAGTCGGTGCCCGTCGACGGCATCGTGCTCGAGGGCTCCTCCTCCATCGACGAGGCGGCGCTCACCGGCGAATCAATCCCCGTCGAGAAGAACCCCGGCGACACCGTGCATGCGGCGACCATCAACCGCACCGGCTCGTTCACGTTCCGCGCCACCCGCGTCGGAGCCGACACGAGCCTCGCCAAGATCATCCAGCTCGTCGAGGACGCCAACGCCACCAAGGCCCCCATCGCCCGCATGGCCGACAAGGTCGCGGCGGTCTTCGTGCCGGCCGTGCTGCTCATCGCGCTCGCCACGTTCATCGTCTGGATGGTCGTGACCGGCAACGTCAACGAGGCGCTCACCGCCGGCGTGGCCGTCGTGGTCATCAGCTGCCCGTGCGCCCTCGGCCTCGCCACGCCCGTGGCCATCATGGTCGGCACCGGAAAGGGCGCCGAGATGGGCGTGCTGTTCAAGAGCGCCGAGGCGCTCGAGACGCTGCACAACGTGGACACCGTCGTGCTCGACAAGACCGGAACCGTCACGCAGGGCAGGCCCGCCGTGACCGACATCCTGCCCGCCGTGCGCGCCGACGGGGGCTCCATGAGCGAAAAGCAGCTGCTCAAGCTTGCCGCCGCCCTCGAGAAATCGAGCGAGCACCCCTTGGCGGAGGCGATCATGGCGCTCGCCGACCAGCGCGGCATCGTCGCCCGCTCCGTCGCCGACTTCCGGGCGGTCCCCGGCCGCGGCGTGACGGCGCGCGAGGGCACCAACCCCATCGCCGCCGGCAACGCCCAGCTCATGGCCGAGCTCGGCATCGATGTCGACCGCGCCCAGCTCGAATCGTTCGCCCGCGCGGGCAAGACCCCGCTGTTCTTCGCCAAGAACGGGGAGCTCGCAGGCACGATCGCAGTCGCCGACGAGGTGAAGCCCACGAGTCCCGCCGCCATCGCGGCGCTCGGCCGCCTGGGCGTGAAGGCGGTCATGCTCACCGGCGACAACCGGCTGACCGCCGACGCCATCGCGCGCGCCGTCGGCCTCTCCGACGTGATCGCCGACGTCCTGCCCGCCGACAAGGAGCGCCACGTGCGCGAGCTGCAGGATTCCGGCCACGTGGTGGCCATGGTGGGCGACGGCATCAACGACTCCCCCGCGCTCGCCCGCTCCGATGTGGGCCTGGCGATCGGCACCGGCGCCGACGTGGCCAAGGAGGGGGCGGACGTCGTGCTCATGCACAGCGACCTGCTCGACGTCGCCCGCGCCATCGAGCTGTCGCGCGCGGTGATCCGCAACATCAAGCAGGATCTCTTCTGGGCGCTGTTCTACAACAGCCTCGGCATCCCGCTGGCGGCCGGCGTCCTGTACCCCGTTCTCGGCTGGCAGCTCTCGCCCATGTTCGGCGCGGCGGCCATGAGCCTGTCGAGCGTCTGCGTGGTCGCCAACGCGCTGCGCCTGCGCGGCTTTCGTCCCACAATCGCCGACGCGGCGAAGTAATATGATGCACGGAAAGCAAAGCGTTTTCGTGCAGGAGAGGAGCACATCATGAACTACACCATCAAGACCGAAGGCCTCCACTGCGGCCACTGCGACGCCTCCGTTGAGAGCGCACTGCTCAACATCGCGGGCGTGACCGACGCCGACGCCGACCACGAGACCAACACGGTCACCGTCGAGTGCGCCGACGAGGTCACGACCGACCAGCTCACGGCGGCCGTCGAGGGCGCGGGCGACAGCTTCAAGGTCGTCAGCATCCAGGCCGCGTAGACGGGGCCTCGCATGGTAGCCGATCGCGAGCGCATCACGCGCCTGCTCAAGACGGCACGCGGGCAGATCGACGGGATCCTGCGCATGGTGGAGGAAGACCGCTACTGCATCGACGTGTCGACCCAGCTCATGGCGACCCAGTCGCTGCTCGCGCGCATCAACGCCGACGTGCTCAAGGCGCACGTCGAGGGCTGCGTGCGCACGGCAATGGAGACGGGCGACGAGCAGGAGAAGGACGCCAAGCTCAGCGAGATCGAGACCGTCATCGAGAAGCTGGCGAAGTAGCCCCTCGCCCATCGACGCAACGTCCGCGCCCCGTCGCCATCGGCATGGTGACGGGGCGCATCCCGTCGGTCCCGTTTTCGACTCCATCGCATCAAACGGTGGTGAAATCGGGGTTTCGCCCACACAGGTATGAAAAAACAGGTACACTTTTTTGAGTTGTATCTATCTGCCATAGAAACGAGGCTCGGATCAATGCAGAATTTCATGAACGGCCGTCATGGCGTCGACGAGCTGAGCACCGCACTCGGTGGCCTGAGCATGGTGCTTGCGCTCATCGGCTCGATCTTCTCGGTCTCCTTCCTGGGCTGGATCGCCCTGATCATCGTCATCCTCGCCCTCGTGCGCGCCTTTATGCCCGAGAGCCCCGCACGTGACCATGAGAACCAGGCCTTCCTCGACGCGATCTCCAAGGTCCCGTTCCTGAGCGGCTTCGCATCCGGCAGCCGCCCGCGCGGCAAGCAGTCCGCCGCTGCCGCCGATTTCGAGCGCAAGAAGCGCACGGCGCAGAAGATGTGGGACAACCGCAAGACCACGATGTACTTCAAGTGCAAGAACTGCGGCCAGATCCTCTCCGTTCCCCGCGGCAAGGGTCGCATCCGCATCACCTGCCCGCGCTGCGGCACCAAGGTGGAGAAGAAGTCCTAGGGAACCACTGATCGATTGCTTTCTCGCATCGCACGCAAAAGGCGCCCCGAACCCAGCGGTTCGGGGCGCCTTTTTTGGGTCTTACGGAACCTGCGCGCGGCAACCGTCCCTATCGGTTGTTGCCGAAGATGTTCAGCAGGCGCATAAAGACGTTCATGATATCCAAGAACAGATTGCACGCCATGAAGACCGCATTGGGCAGCGTGGTCTCGATCAGCGTCGCCTGATGCATGTCGTAGCCGATGAAGCCACAGAACACCACGACGATCGCGATGTCGAGCCACGTCTGGTCGACGCCCATGAACATCATGACGAGCTGGACCACGAGCAGGGCGAGCAGCGCCACGGAGAACACGCCCATGAGCCGACGGAACACCTGCGGTATCACGAGGCCGAGGGCGCCGAAGACGACCGTGATGCCCGCCGTCGCGGTGAAGGCGGCGTTGACGGTCGGAAGGTCGTAGGCGCTCACCGCCATCGAGCACAGAAGCCCGAACGTGCAGACGAACAGGGCGTACCCGATCAGCGAGCGCACCACGGACTGGCGCTTGACCGCGCCGCTCATGATGACGATGCCCGCGATGCTTCCGACGAGGCTGATGACCAGGTACATGATGGGATGCCGCACCAGCCAGCTCATGAACGCCGGCGACGTCACGACATGGGTGCCGATCCCCATCACGCAGAAGCCTGCGAAGATGAGGCCGGCGATGACCAGGTTGAACATGCGCGGGCTGATGGCAGGCGCCGTCCGCTCGATGTGCAGCGGCGATACGTTGCGCTCGATCTCGTTCATGTCACCACATCCTTTCTATGCGCTTCCCCGCAGAAGGGCGCGGGGGCCCGATATAGCAAAAGGCCCCAGCAGCCGCGAGGCCGCCGGGGCGATCGTGCGCAAGAAGCAGCGATGCTACTCCTCGACGAGCTCGAACTGATCGGGACCGACGCCGCACACGGGGCAGACGTAATCCTCAGGCAGCTCGGGGGTGTCGACCTCGACCTCGTAGCCGCACACGACGCACACGAACTTATACTTCTTCTCGTCAGCCATGATTGAATCCTTTCGTAGGCGATGACCGTAATCCGTAGTATATCCGTCATCGAGAAAAACTATTCCCAGATTCCGGCATTGGCCCATCTTCGCAAATAGGACACATTATTAGTAACATTTACCGGACGGTACGTTGCTCCCGCACCGTCCGTATGTGCTAAGCCTGATAGCTTGAAGCCTTGGGCGGCGTCTTGCCCTTTAGGGTCGAGTGGTAATAGCTGTACGTCAACGGCTCCTCGTCGGAGAGCCTCTGCGCGTCCACGACGTCGCCGATGAACAGCAGATGCGTGCCCACGTCGACGGTATCGACCACCTTGCACGCGAACAGCGCGCACACGTGCTCGGGAGAGTACGGGCTTCCCACCGCGGAGATCTCGCAGCCGTACTTCTCGAACTTGTCGAAGTTGGCGCTCGTGCGAAACCCGAAGTTGCCGATATAGGGCATATCGGCCGTCATGTCGATCGCCGTCACGGTGAAGGCGCCCGCGCGCTGGATGACGCCGGTCGTCACGTTGTCCTTGTGGACGGCGACCATCAGGCGCGGCGGCAGGGCGGTCACCTGCGTCGCCGTGTTGATGACGCAGCCTGCACGCTGCCCGTCCGCCTCGGCGGAGACCACGTACAAGCCGTAGCTCATCTTGAACAGTGCGGTCTGATCCATATGATCGCTCCCCTCAAACGTAGTATGCGGACACGCCGGCCCTGACAGTAGCGTACCCGCATTCATGGGGGCTGATACCCCCTATCGGGTACGGGGCCCTCGGCACCGTCTAGCGGCTGCGCGCCTTGAGGGCGCGATCGATCTCGCGCTGCATGTCGCGCTTGGCCATGTCCTCGCGCTTGTCGTAGAGCTTCTTGCCGCGTCCGAGCCCGAGCGTGAGCTTCACGCGCCCGTTGTCGTCGAAATACAGCTCGAGCGGCACGAGCGCGTACCCGCGGTTGCGCAGCTTGCCGTCGAGATAGTCGATCTGCTTGCGATGAAGCAGCAGCTTGCGACGGCGATCGGGGTCGCGGTTGAAAATCGAGCCGTGGCTGTAGGGATGGATGTGCACGCCGACGAGCCAGCACTCCCCTCCGCGGATCAAGGCGAAGGTGTCGGTGATCTGGCACGCGCGCTCCCGCAGGCTGCGCACCTCGGTGCCCGCGAGCACGACACCGCATTCGAACGTCTCGTCGATGAAGTACTCGTGATGCGCGGAGCGGTTCTTGGCGATCGTCTTGCGCTCTTTACGACTCGGCATGGCCCTCCCCTCCTTCGGCGCGCTCCCGCGCCAGCTCGGCATCGGACTCGCGGATGAGCTTGACCAGGGCGCGGCAGGCTTCGTCGCCGATCAGGCCGCGCGCACGGACCGTCAGGCGCGTCGCCTCGTTGCGGTCTCCCGCCGCGGCGGCATCGGAGGCGCACATCAGCAGGCAGACGGCCATATCGGCCGACGGCGTGGCGTCGACGCCCTGAGAGGCGAGTTCGGCTTCCGCCTCCTCGTCGGAAGCCTCTGCGGCCTCGGGGCGCTCCGCCGCAAGGCGCCCGGCAAGCGCCTCGACGCGACCGTCATGGGGCGCGAGCTTGCTCGCCACGCGGGCGCAGCCGCTTGCCGCCAGCGCATTGTGGTTGTCGAGGAAGAACTGGCCGAGGTTGGCGTAGGCGCGGGCCGCCGAGCGCCCGTCCGACGCGCGCTCGATCACCGAGAAGCTCAGCGCCGCCCACTCCTGGGTGTTGCCGAGCGCGCGGTGCAGCTCGGCCAGGTCGAGCCGGTAGGCGCAGTTCATGGGATCCCAGCGCACCGCCTGCGTGAGCGTGTTCTTGGCGCTGACGTAATCCTCCTGGTTGATATAGGCGAACGACAGCGCCGCGTACAGCCGGTCGAACGGCGCGCCGACCTGCACGAGCTCGCGCGGGTCGCGCTCCACCCGACGGTACGCCAGGCGCTCGAAGGCGTCGGCGAAGCTGAAGTACTGGACCTTGTCGGTCGCCTGGCACTCGGCGTCGATGTACTCCTCGGCCTGCTCGACTAGGCGCTCGAGCAGCGGGGTCGCCGACGGCAGGTCGCCTGCGGCGAGGTAGCTCTCCGCCTGCGCGATATCTCGTTCGGAAATGGGCAGTTCCACAAGTTCCTCCCAATCGAATACGGTGGGTTATCAGTGTAGCGCACGGGCCGAGTGGATGAGGGCAAGATCGAGATGGCCGCGCACCGGGTTGACGCGCGCGACCTCGACCACCACGCGGGTCCCGAGCGAGATCGTCCGTCCGCTCGCACTCGCGGACAGCACCATCAGGTCCCCGTCGAAATCCCACCACTCGTCACCGCCGAGAGCGGACATGCGCACGAGGCCCTCGGCGCCCGTGTCGTCGAGGCGCACGAACGCCCCCATCTCGTCGATCCACGACACCGACCCCGCGTAGCGTTCCCCGATGCGGCTCGCGTAATACTGGGCGACCTTGACCTTCTGCGTCGCGTGCGCGGCGGCGTCGGCGATGCGCTCGCGCGTGCTCGCATGGTGGCAGAGCTGCGGCAGCACCGGCAGCAGGGCCTGCGAGCCGACGCCGGTGAGCTGGGGCGTCCGTTCGCGCGCCGCGGCCTTGCCGAGGCGCTCCTGCGCGAGCGCGCGCTTGAGCTCGCGATGGACCAGCAGGTCGGGATAACGCCTGATCGGCGAGGTGAAGTGGCAGTAGGCGTCTGCGCCCAGCGCGTAGTGCCCCAGGTTGTGAGGCCGGTAGACCGCCCGCTGCATGGCGCGCAGCAGCAGGGCGTTCACGAGCGGGGCGTAGCCCGTGCCGTGGCTCTTCTCGACAGCGCGCTCGATGGCCACCGGGTCGCCCGCCTTGATGGCCGCGGCGCTCGCGCGATCGATGGCGCCGATCTCCGCCAGCGTCTTCGAGGCAGCCGCCAGCTCATCGGGCGACGGCGGCTCGTGCACGCGGTAGGCGGTATCGAGCCCGCGGTCGGCAAGCCAGCTCGCAACGCACTCGTTGGCAAGCAGCATGGCCTCCTCCACCAGCGAGGTCGCCGCCGTCCGCTCGCGCGTGACGATCCTCACCGGCAGCCCCTGCCCGTCGAGCAGCGCATGCACCTCGACCGTCTCGAAGTCTATGGCCCCGCGGGCATGGCGGATCGCCCGTCGCGCGCAGGCGAGCCCGTCCGCATCGCGCAAGAATGCGCTCAGGTCCACGCCGGCAGCCCTGGCCTTCTCGCACGCCGCCCGGGCCCGCTCGCCGCACGCGCGTGCGACGTCGTCGTCGGCGGCGGGCGGCGCGTCCGTGCCGGCGCCGTCTGCGAGCAGCAGGTCGGCAGCCTCGTAGTCCATGCGCACGCGCGAGCGGATGACGCTCGGGTAGGCGGTAAAGCCGCTCACGCGCCCCCGGCGGTCGAGATCGATATCGACGGTGAACGCCAAGCGGTCCACGTCCGGCTTGAGCGAGCACAAATCGTTCGACAGCGCCTCGGGAAGCATGGGCAGCACGCGGTCGGCAAGATACACCGAAGTCGACCGCCGGCGCGCCTCCAGGTCGATCGACGACTCCCAGGTCACGTAGTGCGACACGTCGGCGATGTGGACGCCGAGCCTCCAGCCCCCAGCCTTCGTGCGCTCGACGGAGATCGCGTCATCGAAATCGCGCGCGTCGACCGGGTCGATCGTCAGCAGGAACCGGTCGCGGATGTCGCGGCGCAGCGGGTCTTCCAGCGCCCCCTCCACATCGAGCACGCAGCGTTGCGCCTCGGCGACCGCCTGCTCGGGATAGCCGTCCTCGAGATCGTAGCGGGCCATGACGCACCGGATGCCAAGGTCCGGCGCATCCGGGCCGCCGATGCGCTGCTCGATGGTCGCCACACCCGATTCGTAGCGCGTCGGGTAGCTCACGATGCGCGCCGACACGACATCGCCCGACATGACGCCGTGGTCGGCGGCGGACGTGTCGTGCGGAAGCACGAAGAAATCCTGGCGGATGCGGGTGTCGAGCGGCCGAATGACGCCCAGGGCCCGGCAAGCTCATAGGTGCCCACGACGCACGCGTTGGCGCGCGACAGGGTGCCCTCGACCACGGCGCGGTGGTTGCCGCCCGGCGCGTGGTGCAGGCTCACCGTGACGACATCGCCGTTCATGGCCTCCCGCTCGCCGCGCTGCGTCAGGCGGAAGGCGCCCTCCGCGGTCTCCACGAACGCACCGGCGTCCGTGATGCGCACGGTTCCGGTCAGGCGCGCCGTATGCCGCGCACGCGTGGGGCCGTGCCTGCGGCCCCCTCTGTTCTTGCGCCCCATGGCGCCTCCCTCCTCATGGCGAATCAGTTGGTGTATACCCAATCGCGCGCAGCGGGCGCGCCCTGGGTACGTAGCCCCGTCGACGGTACGCTATAGGCACACAGCTCCGTTGACAGTACGGTATAGGAACGCTTTTGAGCGAATAACGTGCCTATGACGTACCGTCGACGGGGCGATGTGCCTATAGCGTACCGTCGACGAGACTGCGTGGCGGGGGCGAACCCGCGGCGAGAACAAGAAGGGCCGCCCGAAGGCGGCCCCATGCAAGCAAGCTGTCGCGCGTCGTCTACACCTTGAGGTAGCGACGCATGGCGATCGCGGAACCGAACAGACCGATCACGATACCGATCAGCACGAGCGCCGCGTAGGTGAACAGGTACATCCGCAGCGGGATGTTGATGGTCAAAAACGAGACGACGCTCTGGATCATCGGCATGCCGAAGTTGCGGCACAGCTCCAAGGCGCCGATAGTCAGAAGCGAGCCTAAAAGCGCCTGCAGCACGCCCTCGGTCAAAAACGGCCCGCGGATGAAGCTGTTCGACGCGCCCACCAGGCGCATGATGGCGATCTCGCGGCGACGGGCGGTGATGGACAGGCGGATGGTGTTGTTGATGAAGATGAAGGAGATGAACGTCAGAAGACCCACGAGCACGACCACCGCGACGCGGATGTAGGCCGTCATCTGGAACAGGACGCTGACCTCCTCCTGGCCATACAGGACGCCGGCGTTCACGTCGGCCTCGACGTCGTCCACATCGGGGTTGTCGTCGTCGACGATCTGTCGGAAGTCGGTGTCCGCCTTGATGCGCTCCGCGGTCTCCTCGACCTGCGAGGGCTCGTACATCTCGATCACGAACGAACGGGGCAGCGGATTCTCGCCGTCGAGCGCACCGAGCGTCATGTCGGCGTTGTTGGAGATGTTGCTGGTGTAGTCCGCCAGCGCGTCTTCCTTCGTCTTGAACTGGACGCTCTTGACGTTCTCCCAGCTCGTCAGCTTGTCGTAGAACGCCTGGATCTGCTCGTCGGTCGCGTCGTCGGAGATGAAGGCGTTGATCTTCACCTGATCCTCCACCGAGCCGATCATCGAGTTGACCACCGCGGAACCCAGGATGAACAGACCGATGATGAACAGCGACAGGAAGATGGTGATGACTGCGCCGATCGAGGTGCCGAGGTTGCGTGCGAAGTGGCTGCCCGCCTCGCGCAGCGAATACCCAAAGTTGCTAGGCGCCATAGTTGCCGTAGCCTCCCCTCTCCTGGTCGCGAACGATGTGGCCCGCCTCGAGCGCGATGACGCGGCGGTGCATGGAGTCGACCATCTCGCGGTCGTGCGTCGCCACGATGACGGTCGTGCCCGTGCGGTTGATGCGCTCGAGCAGCTTCATGATGCCGAGCGAGATCGCCGGGTCGAGGTTGCCGGTCGGCTCGTCGCAGATCAGAAGCGGCGGGCGGTTGACCATGGCGCGCGCCACGGCGACGCGCTGCTGCTCGCCGCCGGAGAGCTGGTCGGGCATGGAGTCCATCTGATCGGCCAGGCCGACGAGGCGCAGCACCTCGGGCACCTGGCTGCGGATGACCGCCTTGGGCTTGCCGATGCACTCGAGCGCGAACGCGACGTTCTCGTACGCGGTCTTGTTGGGCAGCAGGCGGAAGTCCTGGAACACCGCGCCGATCTGGCGGCGCAGGAAGGGGACCTTGCGGTTCTTGATGCGCATGAGGTCCTGGCCGGCGACCAGGATGCGGCCGCTCGTCGGCTTGACGTCGCGGATCATCGTGGAGAGCAGCGTCGTCTTGCCCGAACCGGAGTGGCCGACCAGAAAGACGAACTCACCGGGATAGATCTCCAGGTTGACGTCGTCGAGCGCCGGCTTGTTGGGCTGGGCCGCGTAGATCTTGGTGAGGTGCTCCATGAGGATGACCGGCTCGACGCCTGCCTCGCGCGCCATCTGCTTGCGCGACTCCTGCACCGGTGCGAACACCGAGGTGAAATCGGGGCTCGTCAGGGCCTCGTTCACATCGTCGATCTGGCGCTGCTCGGACTCGTCGCTCGAATCGAGCGCGGGGGCCGCCTGCGTCATGAACACATCGGCGTGGGCGGGCTCGGCGGGAGACGGGATGCTGAACAGCGACTGGTCCGCTGCCGGCGCCGCATCGGGCGACGGGACGGCATCCAGGCTCGGCACCGAGGGCACCTCGGGGACGGCGGGAACCTGCTCGGGGGCAGGTGCGTAGGCAAAGGGATCGGCGACCGGCTGCGCCGCCTGTTCGGGCGCCGCCGCCTGCGAGAACAGATCGCCCGTCTCGTCGACGGAAACCGGGGAGGCCGTCGCGGCCTCTGGCACCGGCGCGCCGTTCGCAACCTGCTCGTCACCGGGCTTACGGAAGTGGTTACCCACTATAAGCTCCTTCGTGTCGTGCGTTTGAACTACATACGCTGGATATTCTACCAGTGGATTTCTGCATGCACAGATAAAGCACGGCAGCGCCATGGCACATAACCATAAAACGTTCGCGCAAAAGCGGCGCGAACGCCGGCGCCATCCGGGCCGCACGCAGCGGACCACGGCATCGAGACATGAGATATGTGGAGAAGACGCGAGGTCCTCCCCACATAGGCAACGCTATTGATCAGGCGTCTGCTACTCCGGCAGCTTGCCGAAGTTCTGGACGTACTCGTCGTCGTCCATCCAGTCGATGATGTCGCCCGGCTTGCAGTGCAGCGCCTCGCACATAGCCGTCAGGGTCGAGAAGCGAATGCCCTTCAACCTGCCGGTTTTGATACGGGACACGTTGACCGGAGAGATACCGATCTTCTCCGCAAGCTCGAGCGAGCTCATCTTCCTATCCGCCATTACACGGTCGAGACGCATCACAATGGGCACTTAGATCACCTACAGAATACTGTCCGAATCTTCTTGAAGAATTCTAGCGTATTCAAAGACTCCAGCAAGTGCAAAGAACATCATAGAAAACATAAGAGAATTGAGGTCCAAATCCGGAATTACCTCGGGGGCCCGCAGCCACTCCCCTATGTTGGTCTGAAGGCTGTAGCGCGGCATTAACAGACCCACTACGGCACTGCCCGCGTTCAGGGCCCCCAACATGACCAGGCGGGTCGTCTGCGCAGCTGAAAAGAACTCCGCTCGACGTCCGACAGTGAGGACAAACGAAAGAAAGACTGCAAGAATCAGCAGGTCAAATGCTATGATCAACCCGCTGATGATAAGATAGTGGACCGCTTGCGCAGGCATGCCCGACCCAAGCAGATCAGCGATCAGATCGATGATCACCGCGGCATTCAGCCCGATCCCCACCGCAAGGACACCGCAAAAACCGTACAGGGCTCCGACCACGATGCGCCGGTATGAAATGCCCCATCGGGGCACCATGGAATCCGCCGTGCGCACGTCGGAAAATGATTCGCGAAGCATAGAATCTCCATATAATCTTCAATTATGAATGGCGTAACAAGGCGCCTCGAGAACGAAAAACGCGACGCGAACCTCGTGACGGCTTGCTCTTCACTGCGAGCGACACACCGATCACCTCCATTCCCATACCACGACCCGTTTCAACCCCGGCTTCAGGCAAATGACCCGTCAGCCGCCCGACCGGCTATAGATGCCCGAATATGAGATGACGAACGTATGCGTCCAGGCACCAGCCGCGAACGTCTCCACATGCTCGAAATATGGTACAGGTACTATCACAGGTGAAAACGTTTCGATAATTATTTACTTTGGTGCTTATCGATATGTTAGTTATAGTTATCTACAGCCTGTGCATAGGAAGAAGGAAGCAATATCGTGTTGTCTATTCGAGCGCGTCCCTATTCGCGTACGAGCGTGCCCGCGAGCTCCATCGACTCGTCCGTCGGCTGCCCGAACAGCAGTGGGGCGCGCGTGTAGTCGCCCGTAAATGAGAAGATGATCGACTTGTCCAGGCCGAGCGCACCCTCGAGGTGCGCCGTGCCCTCGCCCCCGGAACTCGAGCCATCACCCGAGAACACATAGGTCATCCCGTCGGTCTGGCGATAGCCCCGCCACGCGCCGTCCGGCGTCATGCGGGTCAGCGTGCAGTCGATGATGCCCGTGATCTCGGCGCTCGCGAACCCCGGCGTCACGGCGCGATACTCCACCGTGAAGGTCCCCTGCTCGATATCGACATGGTCGATCTCGAAGCCGACCATGTTCGCCGCATCGCCGTCGGACGCGACATAGGAGCCTTGAAGCGCGTCGGCATCGTAGGCGACCGTCGAGGTCGCCTCCCCCTGCGCGCGCGTCCACGCATCCCCGTTGAACGAATACGTGTACGGCGTGCTGACCGTATTGGTACCGAACCAGAAGTCGTAGACGTCCTGCGCCGTATACGTGCAGGTCTGGGCCGCCCGGTCGAACGTGGCGTCGAAGCCGTCCGGGAACGCGCTGTCGCGCGTGACGCCGGCGATGGCCTCGGTCGTATCGTTGGTCTGCAGGACGGCGCCCGCCCACCCGGTCGACGTCGCCTGCGCATGGGCGAGCTCGCTGTAGCGGTCCTTCTCGGATGCGCGCGCGAACTTGAGCGCAACCGTGAATTCGGACTCGAAGCTCTCGTTGGAGATGGTGGCGGACGCGTCGACGATGTAGGATCCGTCGTCATCGGCCTCGCACGAGTTCAGCACGACATCGGACAGCTCGTAGGGGGACTCGTCGACGTAATCGTTCGAGGCGAAGCCGTCCATGATGTCGGGGTCCTCCGCAAGGACCTGCTCGACCGCCGCCGCGTCGGGCTGCGCGAACGAGGAGTTCGCGAACCAGACCGCGCCCACGGCGACGACCGCGAGAACGGCGAGGCACGCCCCCGCGACTGCGAGATGGCGGCGGGATATCGGCAGGCGGCGCGGCCCCCGCGAGGCGCCCGCATCCGGGTCGTCTCCGCCGGCGGCTGCAGCCTCGGCCGCCATCCTCGCCTCGGCCTCCGCGCGATAGGGAAGCTCCTGAGTGACACCGGAGCGCGTCGCCTCGGTGAGCATCGCCGTGGTGGACGGCGCCTGGACGAGCGACTCGAGGGCCAGCGCGGCCTCGCGGTGCTCCTGCTCCGCGATCGCCGCCAGCTCGCAGGCATCGGCGAAGGCGGCCGTCGCCGTGACGGCAAGCACCTTGGTCGCCGCGCTCTCCCCCGATGTCGTATCGGGATCGAGGCCCTTGGCATTGTCGGTATCGAGACGAGTCTCGTCGCTCATCGGCGTGCCCTTCTTCCATTACGTCCGCCCGCGCTGAGCCCTATCGTAGCCTAAATCGTGCGGGCGCAACTCTAGGGACAGTCCCTTAAATTTCACGGAGGAGGCATGCGCCTCCTCCGTGAAATTTAAGGGACTGTCCCTAGAGTTGCGCCCGCACGATAGTGCACAGCGTCCTTATGCGAGCAGCTCCTCGACGGCCCGCTCGACGCCCTCGGCGTCCAGACCGTACTTGTGCAGCAGGTCGACCGCAGGGCCCGACTCGCCGAAGACGTCGTTCACGCCGAGCTTCTTGACCGGCACGGGGTTCTTCTCGGCAAGCACCGCGCACACGGCGTCGCCAAGGCCGCCGATAACGGAATGCTCCTCGACCGTCAGCACGCGGCCGGTCTTCTTGGCGCTCTCCAGGATGATGTCCTCATCGAGCGGCTTGATGGTGTGCATGTCAATGACCTCGGCGGAGATGCCCTTGGCGGCGAGCGCCTCAGCGGCCTCGAGCGACGCCTGGACCATGAGGCCGCAGGCGACGATCGTCACGTCCGCGCCCTCGCGCATGAGGATGCCCTTGCCGATCTCGAACTCGAAGGAGTCGGCGTCGTTGACGACCGGCACGGCCAGACGGCCAAAGCGCATGTAGACGGGGCCCTCCATCTCGTAGGCGGCGCGCACGGCGGCCTTGGCCTCGACGTCATCGCACGGAACGATGACCGTCATGCCCGGAATGGTGCGCATGAGCGCGATGTCCTCGTTGCACTGATGGGTGGCTCCGTCCTCGCCCACCGAGATGCCGGCGTGCGTGGCGCCGATCTTGACGTTCAGGTGGGGGTAGCCGATGGAGTTGCGCACCTGCTCGAACGCGCGGCCCGCGGCGAACATCGCGAACGTGCTCGCAAACGCCACGCGGCCCGTGGTCGCGATACCGGCGGCGATGCCGACCATGTTGGACTCGGCGATGCCGGCATCGAAGAAGCGGTCGGGATAGGCGGCCTTGAACTTGCCGGTCTGGGTCGCGGCCGCGAGGTCCGCGTCCAGGACCACGAAATCGTCGTGCTCGGCACCGAGCTCGACGAGCGCCTCGCCATAGCTCTGGCGGGTGGCGACCTTCTTCACGTCAGCCATTGTTCTTAAGCCTCCTTCGCGAGCTCGGCCATGGCCTGCTCGAACTGCTCGTCGTTGGGCGCCTTGCCATGCCAGCCGACCTGGTTCTCCATGAAGGAGACGCCCTTGCCCTTGACGGTCTCGCACACGATGCACGTGGGCATGCCCGCGGTCTCGCGCGCCTCGGCGAAGGCGGCGCGCAGCTGGGCCATATCGTTGCCGTCGGCGACCTCGACCACGTGGAACTTGAAAGCGCGGAACTTGTCGGCGATGGGCATCGCGGAGTTGACCTCCTCGATGCTGCCGTCGATCTGCAGGCCGTTGTGGTCGACGATCAGGCAGAGGTTGTCCAGCCCGTGGTTACCGGCGAACATGGCGGCCTCCCAGACCTGGCCCTCCTCGATCTCGCCGTCGCCCAGTAGGCAGTAGGTGCGATAGGTGTCACCCCAGTGCTTGGCGGCAAGAGCCATGCCCACGGCGGCCGAAATGCCCTGGCCAAGGGAGCCGGTGGACATGTCGACGCCCGGGGTATCGTTCATGTTGGGGTGACCCTGCAGATGGCTGCCGATGTGGCGCAGCGTCTCCAGGTCCTCCTTGGGGAAGAAGCCGCACTCGGCGAGCGCCGCGTACAGAGCCGGCGCGCAGTGGCCCTTGGAGAGGACGAAGCGGTCGCGGTCGGCCTTGTGCGGGTCGGCCGGGTCGATGTTCATTTCCTCGAAATACAGGTAGGTGACGATGTCGGCGGCTCCCAGCGAACCACCGGGATGTCCCGACTTCGCCGCGTGCACGGCGGTCACGATCCCCTTGCGTACCTCGTTGGCAACCTTCTTGAGCTCATCGTCGCTCATGGCGCCTCCTTTCCGTGGTGTGCGTTAGGCTATATCCCGAACAGCACTGATCAACGAAAACGCCCCCATCCGGACGTGCTGTCGCGAGCACGGTATGCGCACGTCAAACCCGCAATCACGACTACTCCACCATACCACAGCGAACCAGTCAGAATGCGCGGTTTCGCGCAATGAGATAGGTTGGTCGGGAAAACGGCCCCGTCACAAAACTAATCGCCTGTCAGCGTTCGAAATCCTTGAATCCCTCGCCGATCGCCTCGGTCACGTCGCTGATGAACATGATGGCGTCGGGATCGTGCTCGGCCACGATGGTCTTGAGCGCGGACACCTCGCGGCGATCAAGGATGACCATGAGCATGGGGCGATCCCGACCGCTCCACAGGCCGCGCGCGGACAGCTCGGTCACGCCACGATCGAGCCCGTGCATGATGTCGTAGGCGATCTCGTCGTGGCTCTCGGAGATGATGTACGCGGCGCGCCTGCGCTCGGCGCCGTCGACCACCATGTCGACCACGAAGCCCATAAGCACCATCGAGAGCGCAGCGTACAGGGCGTTTTCGAGCGAGAAGACCGGCGCGCTGGCCGCGCACACCGCCACATCGATCGCCATGACGGTCGTGCCGACGGGCAGCGAGGTCTTGCGGGAGACGATCTGGGCCACCGTATCCGATCCGCCTGTGTTGGCGCCGCAGCGGAACACCAGCCCGTAGCCGACGCCCGACAGGATTCCTCCCCACAGTGCGCAGAGCATCAGGTCGCCCGACGCGAGCGGCGAGACGAACGGGGCGAACAGGTCGGTGAAGAAACCGAGCAGCACGAAGCCCACGACGGTCTGGGCGGCATAGCGCATGCCGCCGGCGCGGACCGCCGCGAGCAGAAGCACGGCGTTCATGACGATGGTCTGCATGCCGACGGGCAGCTCGAAGCCGGAACGGCGCGTGAGCTCGGCGATGATGGTGGCGAGTCCCGTCACGCCGCCGGCGGCGAGGCCCTGCGGCACCATGAACATGTCGATGGCGAGCGCCGCGAGGGCGCAGCCCGCAACGACGAGCGGGAGCTCATGCACGAACCGAGATTTGATCAAAGCGCGCACGTCGATACGACGGGCCATGCGGCATCCCCTCTCTCACGCCCCGTCCCCGGCCGCCGCGCGCGGCGACAGCGACGGCGCCTACTCCGCGTCCGACTCGCTCGGCGTGTAGTCGGCGTTGCCGGTCGCCCAGCGATGGTAGCCGATGATGAAGGGGTCGAGATCTCCGTCCTCGAGCACCGCCTCGACGTTGCCGGTCTCCACGCCGCTGCGAAGATCCTTCACCATCTGATACGGGTACAGCACGTAGCTACGGATCTGGTTGCCGAATCCGATGGCGTGCTTGGGGCCGCGGATCTGGTCGAGCTCCTCCTCGCGCTTCTGAAGCTCGAGCTCGTAGAGGCGGGCCTTCAGGATCTGCATGCACGCCGCCTTGTTCTGGATCTGGCTGCGCTCGTTTTGGCAGGTGACCACGATGCCGGTCGGCAGGTGCGTGACGCGCACGGCCGAATCGGTCGTGTTGACGCCCTGTCCGCCGGGACCGCTCGCATGGTAGACGTCCACGCGGATGTCATCGGACGCGATCTCGATGTCGATGTCGTCGGGCAGCACCGGGATGACCTCGACGCCCGCAAACGTCGTCTGGCGGCGCTTCTTGTCATCGGTCGGCGAGATGCGCACCAGACGGTGCACGCCCGCCTCGGCGCGCAGCATGCCGAACGCGTCTTTGCCCTCGACCGTGAACGTCGCGCGGTCGATGCCGATCACCTCTGCCGCCGGGCAGTCGTTGACCGTCACCTTCCATCCGCGGCGCGCGCAGTACTTCATGTACATCTTGAACAGCATGAAGGTCCAGTCCTGGGCCTCCAGGCCGCCCTGACCCGGCTTGATGGTGACGATGGCGTCGCCATGGTCGAACTTGCCGGTGAACCACGAGGAGAGCTCCATCTCGTCGACGGCATGCGTGAGCTGGGCCACGGTCGATGCGGCCTCCTTGAGGAGCTCCTCGTCGCCCCCCATCTCCTCGGCGAGCTCGAGCGCGGCGCGCGCGTCGGCAAGGCTCTCGCGCGCGTGCTCGACCGACTGAACGTCGTCGCGGTCGCGCGAGAGCTCCGCCATCAGCGAGCGGGCGGCCTCGGCATCATCCCAGAACCCCGGCTCGGCGCTCTTGCGCTCGAGCTCGGCCACGCGCTCGCGCTTCTCCTCCAGATGGAGATAGGACTCCACCTCCGCCAGACGGACGGCGAGGGAGTCCAGATCCTCCACGGTCACGGTGGACGCGTCCATTACGCACGGTCCTTGCCGTGGCAGTTCTTGAACTTCTTGCCGCTGCCGCACGGGCAGGGATCGTTGCGGCCGACGTTGGCATACGGGTCGCCGCTCTCATCCTTGCGATACGTGCGCACGGTGGAGCCGGCGGCACCGGCCGTCCCCTGCGGAGCGCGTCCGGCCGCATTGGCGGCGTTGGCCGCGGCCTGGCGACGAAGGGTCGAGGCGCCGTCCGGATCGGAGGGGCCGGAATAGGTCGCGTGGTCGAGCGCCGAGGGGGGCTCGGGCTTGGGGGCCTGGCGCACCTCGATGCGCAGCACGGTGCGCAGGTAGTCCTCGTACATGGTGTCGACCAGCGTGTGGAACGCGGCGAACGCCTCGGACTTGTACTCGACCAGCGGGTCGCGCTGACCGAAGCCGCGCAGGCCGATGCCCTGCTTGAGGTAGTCCATCTCCTGCAGGTAGTTCATCCAGCGCGTGTCGATGACGCGCAGCATGACCTGGGTGTTGAGGTCGCGCATGAGGTTCTCGCCCAAGCGCTCGGACTTCTGCTCGTAGCAGGTGTCGACATAGGAGAGCACGTCGCGCTTGAGGTCCTCGTAGTCCTCGTCGCCGAACTCGGGGGCGTCCTGGTTGCCCGTGAGCTCCACGAGCCACTTGTGCAGGCCTTCGAGGTCGCGCTCGCCGGAACGCGAGTCGACCGCGCAGAACTCCTGCACGCAGCGCGACACGGTGTCGTCGATGACCTCGTCGATGTGCCCGGCCAGGTCCTTGCCGTCCAGGATCTTGTTGCGCTCGGCGTAGATGACCTGGCGCTGCTTGTTCATGACGTCGTCGTACTCCAGGACGTTCTTGCGCATGGAGAAGTTGATGTTCTCGACCTTGTGCTGGGCGCCCTCGACGGCCTTGGAGATGATCTTGTTCTGGATGGGCTGGTCGTCGGGCATGTCGTAGCGCTGCATCATGGCGCCGACCTTGTCCATGCGGTCGCCGCCGAACAGGCGCATGAGGTCGTCTTCGAGCGACAGGTAGAACTGGGTCTCGCCCGGGTCGCCCTGACGGCCGGAACGGCCGCGCAGCTGGTTGTCGATACGACGCGACTCGTGGCGCTCGGTGCCGATCACGGTCAGGCCGCCGGCGGCCAGCACCTTCTCGCGCTCGCTCGCGCAGATCTCGCGCGCCTCGGTGTACTTCTCCATATAGGTCCGCTTGTACTCGTCGGGGCTCTCGACAGGGTCGATGCCCAGCGCGAGCGTCTCCTCGCGGGCGAGCTCCTCGGCGTTGCCGCCGAGCAGGATGTCCGTACCGCGGCCGGCCATGTTCGTGGCGATGGTCACCGCGCCCAGGCGCCCGGCCTGCGCGACGATGTGCGCCTCGCGCTCGTGGTACTTGGCGTTCAGGACCTCGTGGCGGATGCCGCGCTTGTTGAGCAGGCGCGACAGGCGCTCGGAGCTCTCGATGGAGACCGTGCCCACGAGCACCGGCTGGCCCTTGGCGTGGCGCGCCGCCACGTCATCGGCCACCGCGTTGAACTTGGCGTCGATGGTGCGGTAGACCAGGTCGTCGTTGTCCTTGCGGATGACGGGCTTGTTGGGCGGGATCACCTGGACGGCCAGGTTGTAGATCTCGCGGAACTCGGCGTCCTCGGTCAGCGCCGTACCGGTCATGCCCGACAGCTTGTCGTACAGGCGGAAGTAGTTCTGCAGGGTGATGGTCGCGAGCGTCTGGTTCTCCTCGCGCACGAGCACGCCCTCTTTGGCCTCGATGGCCTGATGCAGGCCCTCAGAGTAGCGGCGGCCCTCCATGATGCGGCCCGTGAACTCGTCGACGATCTTGACCTCGCCGTTCGTCACGACGTACTGCTTGTCGCGATGGAACATGTACTGGGCTTTGAGCGCCTGCTGCAGGTGGTTCACGAGCTGGCCGGACAGGTCGGCGTAGATGTCGTCGATGCCGAGGCGCTGCTCGACCTTCTCCAGACCCTGCTCGGTGCAGGCGATGGTGTGCTTGGCCTCGTCCATGATGAAGTCGCCGGTGGGCTCGGGGCGCTCGGCGCCGACGGCCATGACGTCGAACTCGGGCTCCTCGCCACGGGTCAGACCGCGGACGGCGCGCGCGAACTTCTTGTAGGTGTCGGCGGACTTGGTGCCGGCGCCGGAGATGATGAGCGGGGTGCGCGCCTCGTCGATCAGGATGGAGTCGACCTCGTCGACGATGGCGTAGGCGTGGCCGCGCTGCACGCGCTGCTGCGGGCGGACGACCATGTTGTCGCGCAGGTAGTCGAAGCCGAACTCGGAGTTGGTGCCGTAGGTCACGTCGGCCTGATAGGCCGGGCGCTTGAGGTCGAGCTGCATGCCGTTTTGCAGCAGGCCGACCGTCATCCCCAGGAAGTGGTAGATGCGCCCCATCTGCTCGGAGTCGCGACGCGCCAGGTAGTCGTTGACGGTGACGATGTGGACGCCCTTGGCGGGGATCGCGTTGAGGTAGCCGGCGAGCGTCGACACCAGCGTCTTGCCCTCGCCGGTCTTCATCTCGGCGATCTGGCCCTCGTGCAGCGCCATGCCGCCGATGAGCTGGACGTCGAAATGACGCAGGCCGAGCGTGCGCTTGGACGCCTCGCGGACCACGGCGAACGCCTCGGGCAGCATGCTGTCGAGGCTCTCGCCGCCCTCATAGCGCTCGCGGAACAGAACCGTCTGATGGGCGAGCTCCTCGTCGCTCATCTTCTCATAGGTGGGCTCGAGATCGTTGATCTTGACGACCATCTTCTCGTAGCGCTTGAGGTCCTTGTCCGCTCCGAAGGAGAGCAGCTTTGAAACGAATCCCATGTGGTTTCCTTCTCATATCTTCGTGCGCAGTCATGCGCATGCACAGTCGATGATTACTCTAGCCAATTGCAGTTTGCGTTATGCGAAGGTTACGTGCAGTCACACGGAAACCATGCGGAACGACACGAAACGGCTCTTAATCAAAAGACCAATGCCGTGTCGTGCGAAAGAATCTCGCGATGTTGACGCTTTCTTGACTTCCGTCTCATACGCTCATGGCAGTGAGAAAGGAGACGGATATGTCGACGACGAATGAGGAGACCTTCGTTCCCGCAGGATTCGGCAGCGCCGAGCGCAAGCGGGACGACGCACGGCGCCCAAGGTGCGGCAAGCTCGCCGCCGCGGTCATCGGGGGCATCTGCCTCGCTGCGCTTATCGGCGCGTGCATCGCGTTCGGGCCGCAGCTCTGGGGCTTCTTCATGAACGGCGAGGCCGTGCGCGCGTGGGTCGACGCGCAGGGCCCGTTCGCGCCGGTCGCCATGACGGCGCTGGTCGTGGCGCAGATCGCCGTCGCCATCCTGCCCGGCGAGCCCGTCGAGCTCGCCGCCGGCTACCTGTTCGGGTTCTGGGAGGGAACCGCCATCTGCCTTGCGGGTAGCCTTGTCGGCACGCTGCTGGTCACGCTGCTTGTGCGCCTTCTCGGCATGCGCGTCGTGCGCGCGTTCTTCTCCGCCGAGCAGATCAAGGGCGTCTCCTGGCTTCGCGACTCCGCGCGCTTCGAGCTGATCATGTTCGTCGTGTTCCTGATACCCGGCACCCCGAAGGACATCCTCACCTACGTGGCGGGGCTCACCACCTGCCCGTGGTGGCGCATCGCCGCGATCACCACGGTGGGGCGGATCCCCTCGGTCATCTCCTCGACCCTGGCGGCAGGTTTTGCCTCCGAGGGCAATTGGGTGGCAGCAGTTGCGGCGTTTGCGGTAACGCTCGCTTTGGTCGGCATCGGAACGGGCATCTTCGCCGTGATCAAGCGGCGTGCGAAGAGCTAGCCCGCTTATATCCGCAGGCGCCTGCCGCACGTGGGTACCGATTGTGCCCGTGCCCCCCTGGAAACCGCTGATCAAAGGGCATCGAGCCCCGCGGACCGGGGAGGCTGGGGGATCGACGGTACGCATATGGAACGCCGCCCTGTTGACTGTACGCTATAGGAACGCTTTCGGGCGAAAAACGTTGCTATAGCGTACAGTCAACAGGGCGGCGTTCCCATAGCGTACTCTCGATTCGGGCGACACCGCAGTGCGCGCGGGAAGCACTCGAATCCGGGCCGGAATCGGCAAATTCATCCGCACCCTTTAGGCCGAGCGCACCGGATGCCTGATCACGGTCTTGAGATTCTCCGGCTTGGTGCGACGCGGGTCTCCGAGATAGATCTCATGATGCAGCCGAACTGTTGGCACGGTGCCGCCGGTATCGAGCGCGGCGAGTATCGCGGCTCCATCGAACGCCTTCGTAGCGCGATGCCCCGCAGGCGACTCCCCTCCCTCCGCGATATCGGCAGCAAGGCCCTGCGCCGAGATGAAATCCGAGAGGCGGGCGATCGTCGCCGGCTCGTCGTCATAGGACCCCTTGTGCATGATCTGCGCGCACGGACCCTCGGCAAACCGGACGAGCCTCAGCTCGCCCGCCTCGACCGCATCTGCGAGCTCAGGTTTCTTCGCAACCATCATGCCGCAGGCGCGCTCGAACACCTCGGGCGTCACGAAATCGGGCTGACGGATGAGCGACACCCAGGACAGGGCCCCCTTGTCGGCGATCGAGGCGCCGTCGAACGCGCCGGAGCCCGCCCACCAGAGGCCCTCGAGCGGGGGCACCACATAATCGAAATACCCCTCCGGCTGCCAATCGCCCATCTTCGCCATCTTGACGGTATACGAAAACCCGTAGAGCACGCCGAGGGCACGCTGGTACGCGCCGCCCTCCTCGTTGGGATCCCCCGTCCCCGCCATCGCGGCAAACGTCATGGCGGGCACATCGACAAGCGACGGCCTTGCCTTGGGCACATACAGGTCGCGGTATTCCTTCTTGAAGTCATACGCCATGGCGTGCCCCCTCCTTCTGCACGCGGTGCCGCCCGAGGCGCCCCGAGCGAGTCCGGCACCGGGTCGAACGCCTCGGCCCCTCTACCAGGATACCCGCTAACAGGGCCCCGTAACAGTACCCAGAACTATGAGAGAGGGCGTCCAAAAGGGGTCTCACTCCCACTTCTGGGTACCGTTACGGGGCCCTGTTAGCGGGTAACGCCCGCATCGCCCTCGTTTGCATGCGTCTACATAGCGTCTACCGCTGTCTCCACCTGCGAATGATGAACTGCCTGAGCCGCTCTTGGCGCTCTTCGAAATCATCGGGACGGTTGCCGGTCCTGATCCCTGCATTCTCGCTGATTGTCCTCATGACGCGCTGGAACGCCTCCCTGTCGAACAGCTGCTGCTTGTTGATCTCTACGATCTTGTATCCCATCTTCTGGAGTACATGGCGCCGCTCGTTGTCAATCGCGCTCTGCAGCTCCTCGTTGTGGCGCGCGCCCTGGTATTCCACATCCTGCATGCCGCGTTTGATATAGGCATCGAAGATGATCTCCTTGCGCCTCGTAAGCCCCCGCGCCTCTTCATCGATAGCCACCCTATAGTTCATCGAAAGGCCGCGAACCTGAATGCCGCCAAGCCCGACCCTCACGGTGATGGCCATGGTCATACCGGTCTCCATTGGGCTACGCGATCCGTCACGTACGCTTCGCAGGGCACGCAAAGCTTTGGAGCGCCCCCTGCATGCATCGGGAAGCGACAGGAAGCAGTCTTTGAGCTTGCGAACCGTTGTCCTCGGCTCCTTTAGCTCGCGATAGTCTTCCGCCGGATCTTCCGGCATCGAATAGAAGGAGCAGAGCTCGAAGTAGCACTCGATGAGCTCATATTCATCCATTGTGCGCGCCGCCTGAAAAGCGCAGAGCTCTATGCCTGCAAGATACACGCCGGAATCAAGCTTGATGAGGGATCTCGCCGGCAGATCAAGGCGCCACACATGGCAGCGGAGGCTATCGCTGTTGCGCTTGTCTCCTTCAGAGGGAACAAGCACATCGAGAGCGCGCATGTCGTGCGGGGAGATGCCGAGCTGCTCAAGCGCTTGTCGGGCGGCACGAATGGACTCGACGGTAGGGGCACATCCTCGCAGCGGCATGTTCTGGTCGGGCAGCGAGGGGCCCTCGAGTGAGACGTTGTGCGCGTTGTGAATGGTTCGCGCGAGTGGGAAGCAAAGCACAATACTCATAATGGGTACAGTGTCGGCCATCCGCGCGAGCCATCGGCCGCATTTTGAAAAGGCCTTCGCAAGCTTACCGAGCGCTTGCCATGAATCCAACGAGCGGGCCGGATTCCTGTTGGATTACCAAAAGGGAAAGGGACCTTTTGGCGAGCTTTGAACGACAGGGCGGCGAAAAGCTGAAGGCAGCGTAATGAAAAGGGGCCCGCGTGGGGCCCCTGTGACGGTCTGGAGGCGAAGCCCGGATTCGAACCGGGGGTAAAGGCTTTGCAGGCCTCTGCCTTACCACTTGGCCACTTCGCCATCTATATGAGAAGGGCCGATCTTCCAATCGGCCCGAATCATGCGATGGAGCGGACAACGGGGCTCGAACCCGCGACCCCAACCTTGGCAAGGTTGTGCTCTACCAACTGAGCCATGTCCGCTTGCGAGGAAGTACTATACGGGAATTATCTCGCGTGTGCAACCCTCCTCATTCTCTCCACAACTCGTGGAAAGCCCGGACGGAGAGCCGCGCGGGGGCGCACCCCCTCAGAACAGGCACGCCTCGATGACCTCCGCGCCTCGCAGCGCGGAGAGCCACTCGTCCGGAATCCCCTCCATGCCGTAGACGATGCCGGCAAGCGCGCCCGCGACGGCAGCGGTGGTATCCGTATCGTCCCCAAGGTTGACTGCCGCGAGCACGCACTCGGCGTAGCTCGACGTGTTCGCAAGGCACCACAGCGCGGCATCGTAGGTGTCGCGCACGTAACCGCCGGACTTGATGTCATTTGCGGATCTTCCGGCAGCATCCCCCGCCACGTCCGCGACCTCGGCGCCACCGATGAGTTCGCGCGCAACCTTCACCATGGCGACGCACGCCTCCGTCGAGACGGCATGCGCATGGGTGATCGCGGAGACGGCGCGCACCTCGTCGTCCGTCGCGTCGGTGTACGCGAGCGGGACGGTGCGCATGAGGGAGCCGTTTCCGTTATCCCACTCGCCGGAAAGGCCGTGCCCGCGTTCGAGGGCCGCGCGCGTCGCGTTCCCGATATCGAAGAGGCCGTCGACGGTGTACGCGCCCTGGCGGTACCACCGGACGAATCGGGCGCGGATGTCCTCGACGTCGATGCGCCCCAGCTCGCGATAGCTGTCGCAGATGGCGAGCGCCATGGACGTGTCGTCGCTCCACGTGCCGGCCGGCTGGTTGTGGCTGCCATGCCCGACCATGCCCGTGCAGAGAAACGTCCCCCGGGGCCGAAACTCGTAGGGAACTCCCAGGGCGTCGGCCACCGCCTGGCCGTATATGCAATCGCGAAGCGTTCTTGCCATAGGTGTCCTCCTTTACAGGAAAGCGCCTCGCGGGAGGCCTGCGTGCGTTCTCAGGCGAGACCCGCGCACCACCCGAGGAGGCGTCGGCTTGCAAGCGCCCCATGATGGCGACGTGAAGGCCGCTGCCGGTTATTGGCTATTGGATTTGATCGCGATGCGTCCCAATTAGACGATATAACGGCGCATGATGCCGTCCGTGCACTTCACGCAGCGCTTTCCCGTGATGTCGATGGTCGACGACGTGGTGTACCCACATGAGCCGCACACGTACTTGAGCATGGGCGCCCTCACGCCGCCCGCCACGTCCTGGAGCTCCTCAGCCGGCAGCTCCTCGCAATAATCGCTCGCGCTTCGATCGATGCCGTGCTCGTCCATGGTGCCTCCTTGTGGCCGTAGGTCCCCATCGGCACGCGAGACGTATGCGATGGCCCCGCGGCACCCGATGACACCTCGAACTATACCACCGCGCAGGAGGCCGCCGACACACGGCTCCGAATAGCTCGCAGCTAATGAAATCAACCCCTCCTCAATAGAAGATAGGGTCACGGGCGCTTTGGCGTACATCTCTACTCTAAAGGAAGGGAAGACTATGATCAGCATTTCTCGTAGGGGCTTCATCGCTGCGCTTGCGGGCACGTCGGCGATGATGTTTTCCGGTTGCAGCGCAAACACCGACAACACGGGCGACAGTTCTTCATCCGCCTCCGAACCGCAAGAAGCGACGCAGACTGGAGAGCCCCAAGGTCTCGAAATCGTTGAGAGCGGATGGAGTGTCAACGATTCGGGTTTCGTCATGTACGGCATCGGCATCAAAAACCCCAACGGCGACAAGGAGGCCGATTTCCCGTCATTCACCATCACCGGTAAAAAGGCCAACGGGTCGATCGCATTTTCCGATGAGCAGACGCTGTTCGTCATCGCGCCCAATGAAACCGTGTACTACGGCTTCCAAGCGGGCAACGGAACAGTTCCCGATACCGTTGAGTTCGCAATCACAGACTCCGATTTCAGCGATTGTGCCGAGCCCGAATCGGACATCTTCTCCATCGCCAACACATCCGAGGTGATAGGCGACTACGGTTTGGTCTCCTATACAGGCGAGCTGACACTCAATGTGGATTTGTCGGGCTCCTCTGCCCCAACAGTTCTCGAACAAACCGCCGTCACAGTAATCCTGCGCAACGCGGACAACGCCATCGTGTATGGCACGTCCACCTTTGTAGACACACCGGACCAAGGCGCCTCGGTCCCGTTCGAGATATCCGCGTATTCGGTTCCCGAGCACGCCTCGTTTGAGATCCACGCCCAACTCTGGTAGCGAGCCGCGTGCGGCGGGGCGGCGGCATGGCACGCCCCGCCGCCCTGCCTGCAAACCTCCGCTTTTCGCGTAAAAGCGCACCGCGCCGACGCGGCGCTCTACTCCCCATCCTTCCAGCGGCGCAACGTGGGCAGCACCGCGCCAAGCAGCGAGGCGGACTCGTCGACTGTCCAGCCCATCGCTTCCGCCATGCGCGGAGCGCAGTCCTCGATCATCTCGTCCATCGTGGTCTCGTAGGTGTAGGCTCCGTTCTCATAGCACCAGCGGCAGAAATCCTCCGCCTCGGAGCCATCCGCGTTGTGCCCGTGCTGGTCGGGCGCGGTGAACATCATGCCGCAGCTCTGGCAGTAGTGCTCGGGCATGTCCAGCAGCTCGGTAATGGGGACATCGAGCTCGCGCGCGATGAGCTTGATCATGTCGATGCCGGGTTCGGTCGCCCCGGTTTCCCAACGGCTCACCGCCTGGCGGGTGATGTAGAGCCGGCGAGCCAGCTCCTCTTGGGTCAGCCCGCGCTCGCGACGCAGGCGTGCGAGCGTGTTTTTCATAATCATGGGGGTCTCCTTTCGTCGTTGCCCTGCCACCATTGTCCCCGCGCGCAACGCCCTCGTCGAGCAACAGCCTGTTGCGGCATCTCGGGAGTCGTACGCCGATATCCCGGCGCCTCGAACCCAGACGAAGCGCACAATGGGTGCGACGAGCATCGGAGGAGATGGATATGGACTCCGTATATGGCGTGATAGCGGGACATGCGCTGTTGGCGCTGTGCGCCGCGCTCTATCTAACCTGGTGGGCGATCTTTTTCCGACCTCAAGCGCGTCCGAGCGACCTGATCCGCGGCGTTGGCGTCGCCTGCATCGTCGGCGCGGCGGCAACGGGCCTGGGCGGTGTCGGGGCCGCGGGATGGGATATCGCGCGCATCGCTGGCACGCATTCGATATCCGGATGGAAATTTGTTATTGCGGCAGTTCTGGCGTATGCGGTGCTCGCCCTGTCGACGCGATGCTTTTTCGAACGCCCGGTCACTACCGAGCTGCTTCTCATCGTGGCATGGTACGTCTTCGAGCTCTGGTGCGTCGCGACCCTGTCGAAGGCGGATATACTGGCCGAACCCTGGCCGACGATCCTCAGCGGCGCCGTGCTCGTTTTTTCTGCGATCAATCTCGTGTGCTACGTCTTGTACTACCGCTTGCCGCCCGTACCCGCCTTTATCGACGGGACGGCGCCGCTCGTCTTGGCGGGCATCGCGGCCGTTATGATGGTCGCCGCATTGCTTTAGCCGCGCTGCACGTCGAGGGCCCTCGAGCAACCGCCCCATGGCCCGAACGACTTGGCGTGATGGCAGCCGAGTGGAGGCTGCGGCCCCAAGAATTGCTGAAAAATCGACGTTGTGGACGACTCGTTTCCGAATGCCCCGAAATGCGCACTTCCTGCGCAGGCGCTACCTGCGGAAACGCCTGCTCTGCAGGTGCCGTTTCGGGCGGGTCCGGATTTGAGCCGTCCACAACGTCGATTTTTCAGCAACTTTTCCGCCCGCAGCCTCCCCTGCCCCGCCGCAGCACACGGTTCGACCCACGGACGCAAACCGCAAGATCAGCAGCCGGCATGAACCGCGATGGCAAAAGGGGCGCACGTGAAGCGCCCCTGCGCTACTCCCCCTCGCTCGGCGCCGACGGCGCAGCAGGGGCCTCGGGTGCGGAGGGCGCCGAGACGTCGATCTCGCCGAGCTGCGCGATCTGCTCGAGGGGGAAGATGCCCGTGGGATTGTCCACCTCGACGCCACCGAGCACGATGCTGTCGTCGCGCATATCGATCTGCGCGGTGAACACGTTCGGATCGAAACCCGAGACCAGGAACCCCAGGGCCGCGAGAACGATGCCAAGCGCCACCAGTCCGCCCGACACGGCTAAATATGTCTTCTTTGCGCTGGTCATAACCTGTCCTTTCTAGTTGAGCGGACTCGCGACGGCGAAGTGCGCGAGCCCATCGGAAGCCGCGTTGCCGCCGGTGTGCGGCTCGGCGGAAAGGGAGCCGCCCGTCCCGCCCGAGGTGCGTCCGCGATCCTTGCGGAAGGGAGAGAGGGCCTTTTTCACCCAGAGGACCGAAAGCCGAGCGATCTGCTTGGTGACGGCCCATGCGCCCGCGCCCAGCAAGAGCGTCGCGCCGATGAAGGCGAAGCCGACCCCCGTCATGGCAAGGACAAACGGAGCGTGCCCGATCGCGATACCGGTGGTCGCGAGCACAAACGCGGCGGCACCGACAGCACCCAGGCCCGCCGTGATGATCCACACGCACGCCGCCAGCACCCAGATGGAGATATAGACCATGACGGCCACCGCAGCGAAGCCGAGAGCGAGAACGATCCACAGGGGCGACCCCAGAATCGCCAGCGCCCACAGAACCGCATTCCCCTTGCGCCTGGTCTTTGCGATCGCACGCGGCACGGCGGGCAGGTCATCGAGGATCGCCTCCGCAACCGCCTGCGGGGAGCCGACCGCGGCGACCGCTTCCTCCTCGCTCATGCCGTCTTCCATGCGGTCGGCGATGGCCTCGGCATAGAACTCCTTCGACTCCTCCACCTGATCTGCCGGCAGACAGGCGAGCAGCTCGCCCAGCCTCTCAACGAACTCGTCCCTTGTCATGATCGCGCCCCCTCCACGTAGCGGTAGATTTCCTGCACGGACGGCCATTCGGCCAAGAACTCGTCGATGCGGGTTCTGCCAGCCTCCGTGATGCGGTAGTACTTGCGCAGCCGCCCGTTATGCTCGGCGGAGCGGACGGTGATGCACCCCGCCTTCTCAAGACGCTTAAGCAGCGGGTAGAGCGTGGACTCCGTGAGCCCCATGGATGCCGGGACGTCCTTGACGATCCGGTAGCCGTACGATTCCTCTCCGGAGACCGCCGCGAGCACGCACGCCTCCAGAAAGCCGCGTTTCATCTGCGCCTCCATCCGCACACCTCCCTTCGTCGTATACTGTATGTCACATACTATATGGCGCAAGGTATCTGGTGTCAACGGGCATTTGTGCGGTTTTCTAGGGAGCCCGTTGATCGATTGCTTTCGCCCGCGTGCCACCGTGGTGCAGGATGAATCGACCGGTGCTCCTCTGAGCCGGCGGGGCATGTTGTCGAGTGCTGGTTGACCTCTCGCAAGAAACGTCAACCAGCGCTCCTTTGATTCAACCCGTGCGCGACCTCATACTGAAGATGGCAGCCGGCAGCCACCTATCCGTCATATCAAGGGAGAAATCATGAGCGTATCCGTCAATATCTGCCGCACGATCCTGCGCGAGCGCCGCCGCATGGGCATCACGCAGGAGGCGCTCGCCGCGCACCTGGGAGTCTCGAAGGCCGCCGTCTCGAAATGGGAGCTCGGGCAAAACCTGCCCGACGTGAGCCTGCTGCCGCGCATCGCCGCGTTGTTTTCGATCACGTTGGACGAACTCTTCGACTGGCGCGACGAGCTCACCGAGGAGGAGTCCGCCGCGCTCTACGCCGAGGTCTACGCGCTGGGAGAGAAGGACCTTCCAGCAGCCCGAGAACGCCTGCGGGCGCTCGCGACGGAACACTATTCGGATGCGAACCTGCTGCTCATGTTCGCATCGCTCCTCACGGTATGGGCCGACGGCATGGCGACGCCGTTCAATCCGGCGGACGAGCAGAACGGCGCGTCCGACACCGCAGCGCTCGCCGAAGAGGCGCTCGCCCTGGCCGACCGGGCGCTCGAGGTCGCGACGGACCCGTCCGTGCTCTTTCTTGCGCAGCAGCAGAAGGCGACGACGCTCTTCCAAGCAGGGCGCTATGAGGAGGCCGTGTCGCTGCTGGAGCCGCTCGCCAAGCGGCAGGACGCAAGCACCGCGGTGATGCTGCTCGTCTCGTCCTACCGCAAGACCGATCGCACCAATGACGCCCTCGACCTCCTGCAGGCAGAGCGGCTTCGCGCCGCGAGCTTCGTGCTCTCCTCGCTCATGCAGGAGGTGGGCATACGGGGCGACGCCGCGTTCGCGCGCGCTGCCGGCAAGGCAGCCGAGACGGTCTTCGACGCCCTGGACATGGGCTCGGTGAACCCTTGGCACCCCATCAGCATGGCGCTCGAGGAAGCCGAGGCGCTTCGTCGAGCAGGCAAGCAGAGCGACGCCGTCGGGGCGCTGGGCCGCGCGGTCGATGCCGCCAAGACCGCTTCTGTCCCCTCCCCCGCTCTCTCGGAATCCCCGCTCTACGATCGCCTGGTCGACAAGCTCGACCCCGCCCGCTCCGGCGAAGCATGGGCCGAACACAAGGCGCGCCAAGCTGACGAGACCGCGACGCTGATGGGGCAGGCCCTTGTCGCAACGGTCGAATCGCCCGAATGGAGGCAGTTCGCGGGAGACGACCCGCGCTATCGGGAGGTCGTCGCAGCCGCACGGCGGCTGATGGGCAAGGAGGCGGACGGCCGCATAAGATAGCGCCCGGACGAAGCACCCGAGATTTCTGCCGACAGGACGGAACCGAATGGGTTGCTTGGGGACGGGTTCGTTCCAACCCATCTGTGGCTTGCGTAGCAGCCGGTGGGTTGGAACGAACCCGTCCCCAAATGACCCATGCCATGTCTTGACCCTATTATTACAGTCATTATAATAATAGCTGTAATAACTATGCCGACCTGGGGAAGCTGGTGAAACCCTTGCTGGAGCCGAGCATCAGCGCGCTTCGACGCACCCTCTGGAAGGGCGGGGCCCATACCAAACGGGAGCTCTCCGACCTGACAGGGCTCTCGATCGCCACCGTGAACGCCACCCTCAACGATATGAACCGCACGGGCGAGATCCTTGCGGCGGGCGCGCGTCACGGGGGCGCGGGCAGGACCGCGCAGCTCTATCGCGCAAACGAGGCCTTCTCCCCCGTTCTCGCCGCCCATGTCGACATCGATCGCGGAGCGCGCGTGCTCGTAAGGACCGTGCTTTCCGTGACCGGGCGCGTCCTCAACAGGGACGAGACGCGCCTGCCCGAGCTTGACGGCGCCACCCTCGTGAGGCTTCTCGGCGACTGGAGGCGATCACATCCGGAGTCGGCGCAGGCGTCCGTCGGGATTCCGGGGATCGTGGCCGAAGGCGTCGTCAGCCACTGCGACCTCCCGGAGCTCAACGGCACGGACATCGTGGCCGACCTCGAGAGGGAGCTCGGTGTACCCGCGCTCGCCGCCAACGACATGCACCTCAAGGTATACGGCTTCTTTCGCGAACTCGGAGACGCGAAGAAGACCGTGACCCTTGCCAACTTCCCCGTGGGCGTGCGCCCCGGAACGGCGACGATCGCAAACGGCGCGGTCGTGACGGGGGCCGGCCAGTTCGCGGGAATGGTGGGCTTCATACCCGCGGGAACGCGCGGCGCCCTCACGGCGCCCGATCCCGAGGACTTCTCGAAGCCGTGCCCGGAGCTTGTCGCGCACGCGCTTGCGGCCGTGGTGACGGCGCTCAACCCGGACATCATCCTGTGCACGGGCGGGCTTCTCGATGAGGATGCCGCGCTCGAGCAGGTGCGGGACATGTTGGAGAAGTGGATTCCCAAAGAGTTCGTCCCGCACCTCGAGCGCCGAGATGACCTCGAGAACTGCTATCTGGGGGGTCTTCTGGCGCGCGCCCTGGATGTGCGCATTTCGGACCCCTTGTCGATCGGGCGCTTGGCGCCGGAAGAAGGGAGCCGAATATGACAAACGAGACCATGACGGAGGCCCAGCGCCGCGATCGCGGGCTCTGGTACGACGCGAACAACGATGCGGAGCTCGGCGAGGAGCGCTCGCGCGCGGACGACGCCTGCTTCCTGCTCAACCAGACGCTTCCGAGCGATCGCGAGGGCCGCGAGAAGATCCTGCGCGCGCTTCTCGGGCAGATGGGCGAAAGCGTCGAGATCCTGGGGCCGCTGTATGTCGACTATGGCTACAACGTGAGCATCGGGGCCGGGAGCTTCATCAACCACGGCGCCTTCCTCATGGACGGCGCCCCCATTCGCATAGGCGAGCACGTCTTCATCGGGCCGAACTTCGGCGCATACACGGCGCAGCACCCGCTCACGGTGGAGGAGCGCAACGCCGGCCTCGAGCGGGCGCTCCCCATCACCATCGAGGACGATGTGTGGATCGGAGGAGACGTCACGGTCCTGCCGGGCGTGACCGTGGGCCGCGGGGCGGTGATCGGCGCGGGCAGCGTGGTCACGCGCGACGTGCCGGCCGGCGTCGTGGCCGCAGGAAACCCCTGTCGCGTGCTGCGCGAGATCACCGAGAACGACCGTCCCGCATGCGGACGGGGAGAAGAGTAGCCCATGCATCGTCGAATCCTGAACGAACGGCTCGCCGCCATCGTGGCGAGCATCCGGCACGGGGAGATGATCTTCGTGGCCGACGCGGGGAGCGTGTTTCCAACGGCGCGCCCCTGAGGAAAACGTCGATAGATTCACTCCGCCACGTTCCCGGCGATGCCCCAGCACGCGATCTACAGAGAACCGATGACACAAAGCGAGCTGCCTGAGCTTTCTTATGGGCTCCGCCGATCTCCTGGATGCCATCCAAGTCGACTGTCCCGAGCTTGCTATCATGTTCCATACTGAAGGTCGCACGGAACGGATGAGCCCGCTATGGATGCAGACAGCAAGAACATGCTGGCGATTCGCCGCGTTTCCGAAGACGAGCGAGAGCTTGTTCGCCTGTTCCTGCAGGAGCTGGCGAACCATCAGCGCAAGGTCTCGGATGCGTACGCGGCACGCTACACCGAGCACACGGTCGACGATTGGACCGAGGCCTGTTGCGATGAGCTCGCATCAGGGCACGGATGAGCCGCCGTGGCCGAGCTCGACGATCGACCCGTCGGGTTCATCAAGCTCGGCCTCGATGACGGCATCGGCAGCATCGACGATCTTGTCGTGCTTCCCGAAGCGCGAGGGCAAGGCGTCGGCTCGCAGCTCATGGAATGGGCGCGTCGCGAATTCGCGCAGCGCGGCATTCGCAAAATCGAGCTCACGGTCTCCGAAGGCAACGATGACGCTCTTGTGTTCTATGAACGCCATGGATTCCGAACCGCGACGCGCACGATGCGTTCTTCGATATCGCCCGGCACATAGACGGACCGTTCCAGGGGCGACGGGTGCCTTCCATCCAAATAAATCCGCCGCAATAGAGAGGAAGACATCGGCCGATTCGTCGGCCTTCTATCCCTCTCGATTTGATGGCGTAAGAAAAAAGCTCGGGAGCCTTTCGGCTCCCGAGCTGCAATTTCGTGGTGGGCGTTACAAGATTTGAACTTGTGACCTCTTCCGTGTCAGCAAAAACCATGGCGATATGCACCGTAATCTACCTGCATGTTTATAGATTCACTGAATTGGTAAACGCTAAAAACCTCTGGAAAGCGCTCACCGTTAGCGAGGCTTAGCATTCGACGGGCAATGCACGCCGCAGGCAAAAATATGCAAAAAGCTTATTGCGATTATATAGGGTATACCCTATAATGAAACCATCGAAGGGCAAGGGGTCCTTCAAGATCTACCGAGAGGAGGTTGCGATGGAAAGGATAAGCCTCGAGGTTCGGGTCGGGTCCTGGACGGTGCGGATAAGCGTGTGGAGGCGCAAGAGCACCGAGACCAGGACTCGATAGCCGAAAGCGGGTCGCGGGCGAAAGCTCGCGCCCCGCCCTCGGGGCGATTGTACCATCGCTCACATATATATGAGAAGCGAAGCTCAGAAGAGGGCCGAGAGCGCCTATCGGAAGAAGACGAAGCAGGTCGTCATCCGCTTCTACCCTGCACCGGGGGACGATGACGAGCTCTACGACTGGATCAAGTCGCAGGAGAACGTCACCGAATACCTGAAGGAACTAGTTCGCGCTGACATGAAAACCCGCAGGTGAGCGCCTTGCCAGAATCCACTAGACGGGCACAGAAAAATGGGCGCCCTAGCAGGGTGCCCATTTTTTGAGTATAAATCGGCCGCTACTCTTCGATCTCCGCGCCGACCTTCTTGGCGATGGCCTTGAGGTAGTCGAGCCCGGTCTGGATGGCGCCTGCGACCCATTTGAAATGAGTGAACAGGTTCATATGTACCTCGCGCCCACTCGGATCGTCGGTTCGCATGAGCTGCTCGCGCGCCTTGTTGGCCGCCTCGTCGGTACCCTGCACACGGTCGCGCATGAGCACACCGTTCTGTTCAAAGTTCCAGACCGCCGCGGCGATCTTCTCGATGTCTTTGTCGGTCATTTCGTCCTCCCTATCCGGACCGCAGTACCGCAGCACGCAGTCCCATCCGTCGTCGTACATGGCGGTGATGCGCACCTCGCGGCTGGTCTGGTCGCCGACCTGCCCGTGGATGCCGCCGGTCTCGCTGAGAGCCGCCTCGCCGAGCTTGCCGAACCCGAGCGCCATGGCTACGTGCACACCCTGCTTGACGAGCAGGTCGCCTCGCAGGGAGTCTCGCCACTCCGAGCGCGGCAGCTTCTCGAAATTGCCTGTCGAGACCATGTCGGCGACCATGTCGCCGGTGTACCAGGCTCCGCCGCAGTCCACGCCGAGCGCCGCGTAGCACTCGATGGCGGCGCTCGAGCAGTCTCGGTCTCCGAGCGCGATGCCGACGACCGTGCCGTCGGAGAGCGTCACGTACTCGCCGGCTGCGGCGCCGGTGCCCACGCCCGCGCGGTTCGGCTGGCTGTAGCCGTGGGCGTCGTGGTTGCACAGGTGCTCCATGAGCTCGGCGGCCGCCTCGGGATAGCTAAGCATTGCGGCCCGCCTTGATCTCTTCGAGGTACTCCTGAGCCCTCGCCGCCGCCTCGGTGAGGTTCGCGTTCTTCCACCACGAATAGACCGCCGTGATGAGCGCGATGGCGCAGAGCGCGACCGTCGCGAGCGCATCGGAGTCGACCGTGAGGCCGACGCCGCCCGCCACCGCGGACACAAGCATGACCGCCAGGCGGACGATGGCGACGATCCTGTCTTTCGTGTAGTCCATTCCTGCCTACTCCTCCCTGCCACCCACGAAGGCGGCGATCAGTTCTTCATGGATATGTGTACCTGTTCCGTTTCCTCCGAGCGCGTGGTAGACGCGGTAGACGCTGTCCTCCCGCTCCTTCTCGTCGTAAGGCATCGGCTGTCCCTCGACCACGTAGCGGGTGTGCATCTCGTAGAGCTGCGCCCTCATGACCTCTCGCATGCCTGCCATGAGCCAGCCGTGCTCGGCGTCGCGCTTCGCGTCGTGGGCACGCTCCCTCTCGCGGGAAGCCTTGAGGCTCCCCGCCAGCCATCCGATCGCTGCCGTGGCGAGCGGCGCCGCCACCCAGCCGACCGCGGTGAGCCATTCCAATCCCGGCCTCCCTACTCGACGACTTCCTTCCAGAGCGCCTCGGTTCCCACGACACCGGGCTCCCAGACGTTCTTGCCGTCGTAGGTCGACTCCCAGACCTTGCCGTCATGCCTCACGCGGGCGCCGAGGGCGTATCCGTTCTCCGGACCCGGCTGTTCCCACTCGGGGACCTCCTCCTCGGGCGTGTCGGAGCCGCCTGCGGCGAGCGCCTTCGACCAGAGGCTCGGCGCCGCGCCCGGCGCCGAGTCGTCTTGAGACGTATGGGCCTGCGAGCACGAGTAGAGCACGCCGTCGTGGCGCACGCGCTCTCCCTCCGTGTAGGTGACGCTCTCGCCCGACCACTCCGGGTAGAGCGCCGCCGCGGTCAGCGCCACGTCGGCGGAGAGCGACGGGGCCTGCGACTTGTAGATCGCGATGATCCCGCGCAGGGCCTGCTCCTCTTCCTCAGTGAATGCCATTACGGTCTCCCTTCAAGAAAATGGGCCCTTGTGGGGCCATTTGGTTTATATTTGTTAATTGCTAGCTGAAGAGCCCGCGGAACAGGTCGTCCATTCTGAGCATGGTCTCGTGCGCGTCCAGGTGCATCACCATGCCGCGCCACGACTGGTAGGACTGGACCGCCTGCTCGCTGGTCATCACGCCGGCCTTCACGAGCGCGGCCTGCCTCTTGAGCTTCCTCCGCTGCCGCGAGATCGACTCCCGGCACGGCCTCACGACAACCTTGCCGTTCCGGCCGAAGAAAAAGCGCTTCTTCAGGAACGTGAAGCCCCTCGAGAGCTTCACGACCTTCGTCTTCTTCCCGTTTATCACGATGCCGAGCTTCGCGCACTCGATCTCGATGAGGGCGAGAAGGCACCAGAGCGTATCCTTGTCGAGCGCGACGAAATAGCTGTCGTCCATGTAGCGGCCGCTCGCGAGGATGCCGGGCATCCTGAGCCCGAGGTGGTCTATGGGCGACGGGAGCGCTGCGGCGAGGATCTGGTTCGGCTCGCTGCCGAGACCGAGTCCGATCTCCCCGCTCGAGTCTATCTGGTCGTAGATCAGGCGCAGGACCTTCGCGTCGTCAACAGCGCGATCCACGAGCCGCTTGGCGGCGCCGTGGTCGATGTTGCCGAAGTAGTCGGAGAAATCGACCTGCAGGACGTATCCCTCGGCCCCGTGCCTCCGATAGTGCCGGACGAGCTGGGCCTTGAGGCGCGCGATCGCGTAGTCGGTCCCCTTGCCCTTGATGTTCGCCGAGCACCCCTCGGCGAGGGTCGGCCATATCGCGGGCGCCAGCACGTGCCTGCTCAGGCTCTTCTGGACCACGCGCTCGCTGAAATGGACCGACGATATGTGCCGGAGCTTCCCGCGCTCGCGTATGTCGAACGTCACGAAGCCGCGCCGGATGTCGCGCCCCTCGAGGAGGTCGCTGCGCGCTTTCGTGGTGTTTCTCATGACGCGCGCCATATAGCGCTGCACGGTCGACTTCCAGCGGACCCCGCCCGCCGCGCCGCGAGCGGCCTCGTACAGGTTGTCGAGATCGGCGACTGCCTCGAGCGTGCACCCCTCGATCCTACGGGAGCGGTTCCGAGCCCTCTTCGCGTCCCGTCTCGCGCGTCTTGCTGCGTACCGGTCGTCGCTCGTCATAGAGGGCGCCCCGCGCGGATCGTCCGCGGCATCCTGCATCCGCTTGGCGACCGGCCATGAAACCCGGGCGGGTGCCGAGGCCCCGGGCCATGCAAGAAGCGGTCGGCGGTCGCCGCGGGGCGCATATTCACGGGCTTTCGCCCGACCGTCGGCCTCTCCTTCCTCTGGTGCTCGGCGGGGCGGACGGGGCCGCCCCGGTCTGGCGGATAGATCGATGAGGAATCAGGGCCACGGCCGGATCCAGTCGTTCGTGACGGAGTTCGAGTTCGCGTTGCCGTTGTTGTTGACGTAGCACGCGGACGTCGACGACCCGCCAGCGACGGACCGGAGCCAGCGATTGACACGGTGAGTACCAGAGGCCGACGTATGCTCAACATTTTACCCCCTGCCGGCTCCCGATGAGCTTCACTCTGTCCCGGGCGCCCTTGATGAGCGCGATCTCTGTCGCGATCATCTCGCAGATCGGCTCGAATTGGGTCGGCCGCACGGGCAGGCCGAGCGCTAGGATGAGCTGGACGTCCTGGTCGAGCTGGTCGCAATCGGCCATGGCGAGCGTCATGAAGTGCTTCCTCATCTGCACGCCGTGCTCGGTGTTCGGATAGAAGGCGTCGGACTTCACGAGGTTGTATACGAGGCTCCTCGCGGTCTCGGCCATGGGCACCGACAGGACGAAGCGGTGGCTCTTCGGCACTGCGGACGACGTGGCCAGGCGCGTGACCGCCGTGCGCAGGGCGACGGCGGTGTTGAAGAACTCGTAGCTGCTCAGGTGCCGGTTTCGCATGTAGACGCCGCTCATCTAGATCCCCTCGATATGGGCGCACGCGCAAGGCGTGCGCCGCATGCGTGCCGGGTACGGGCGAGCTACGCTCACCCTATGAGGAAGCAGGGCCACGGCCGGATCCAGTCGCGCGTGACGGAGGTCGAGCCCGCGCTGCCGTCGCCGCCGACGTAGCACGCGGACGTCGACGACCCGCCAGCGACGGACCGGAGCCAGCGAGTGACACGGTTCGAGTTGATGCGCGCGGCGGTATCGGTGAACAGGGCGAACTTGCAGTCGAAGCCCACGCTGTAGCCCTTCGTGCCCCACACGGGGCAGCCGTAGACCTCCATCTCGGACGGTGACCAGATCTTGCCGAGGTCGGCCCAACTGTAGCCGCTTGACTCGGTGAGCGTCTCTTCTCCCGAGTAGCGCTCCTCGAGCAGGACGCGCTGGTTCATGATCGCGTTGCGCAGCTCCGTCGGCAGCGCCGGGAGGAAGTCGTTGATCTCCCAGTCGTGGAGCGTGGAGAGCAGGTAGGGGTGCTTCTCCTCGGCCGAGCCGTTGTTGTTGCCGGATGCTCGCCACGGGAGGTAGGAGCTGTTGACCGCCTTGGGGCCCTGCACGGTCGCGGGAGCCATGGGCACGAAGGCGATATGGTGGCCCTTGGGCTGGTCTCCGCACTGGTAGTAAGGGTCGAAGTGGGCGATCTGGTAGCGCAAGGTCTGCGCGGGGACGTTCGTCCCCTGGGACACCGCCACGTCGACGTAGTCGCCGATCATCATGCCGGCGAAGTTGCCGGCGGACGCTCTCTGCTTGAGCCACGTGTAGATGTTCGTCGAGCCGATCTCGCTGGCGAAGACCTCGGAGATGGCGCGGCCGCCGTATGACCCGATGAGGAGCTGGCGGTTGCGCTCGGAAACGCCGTCCGCGCGCTCGGAGGTCGCGCGGGCGGTCGGGTCGGAGAAGTTGTAGATATTGCCCTCGTCGTCCGCGAACTGGTTGAGATTGTATTCTGCCATCTTGGCTTCCTTCCTAGTGCTTCGAGATGAGCATCCTGCCGCTGGCGAGCGATGCCGCCGGGACGGTCAGCCTGCCCGAGGAGTAGGCGACGCCGCGCAGGTACATGGTCTCCCCCACGACCACCGGGTAGCTCCCGGCCGCCAGCGCGAGCGACCTGACCGCCGACGTGAGCACGCCGACCGACTCGAGCAGGCCCTCGACGGTCGCGCTCATGGTCGACACCGCCTCCGACGCCGACCGGGCGAGCTCGTAGGCGTCCTCGCCCCGGCAGCGCGTGGTCGGCAGGTGCATCCTCCCGTCATCCGGGCGGGAGCCGTGGACAGTGAGCACGGTCCCGTCCCACTCGACCGCGCTCGACTTGACGTACCACGTGCCCGAGACGTAGATCCCGCCGCTGCATGACTCGCGCGCGAGCCTGTCGAGCGCGCCTCCGATGTCGCCGATGTCCGACAGGCCGCCGAGCGACTCGCGGATCATCGACTCGATGTTCGCTGCCGCGGATATGGCGCTCTGGGCGGCGTCGTTGGCGGTCGATGCGGCGCCGGACGCCGCCGTGGTCGCCGCCGACGCGAGCTCGGCGGCCGCGTTGGCGTTCGCTGCGGCGTCGTTCGCGTCATCGGTGGCCTCGTCCGCGTTCGCGGCGGCGCCGTTCGCATCGGATGCGGCCTCGTTCGCCGCGGACACCGCCGCCTCGCCCCTCGCGATGAGGTCGTCGACGGCCGCGTCCCAGTTCTCGGACGGCTCCTGGCCGTCCAGGGCGCTGCGGTAGATCTCGATGGCGAAGCGCTCGGTCGAGAACGTCTTCCCGTTCTTGGTGAACGTGAAGTACGCCTCGTCCGTGTATCCCGCCACGCTGCAGAGCTTCGACTCGTCGACGGTGCACGACACGCTCGAGCCGGACACCGAGCAGGCGCCCCGGTAGTAGTGCTCGCGGTCGGGCAGGAGCACGACGAGCCACGCGGTCGAGCCCGCGAGGTCGGCCGCCTCGCCGTTGTCGTAGACCTCCGCCGTGATGGTCGTGCCCGAGGAGTCTCCCTGGCCGGCCGTCACGATCTCGCCGGGCCCCGTCTTGGACAGGTCAAGCGAGATGATCTGCTCGTTCCTCATGCCTCCACCGCCCTCCAGAACCTGCTCTGGGGCTCGGTGTAGTTGCCGTTCGAGAGCGACTCGTAGATCGTGCCCGCCGCACCGGGATGGTGGCAGCGGTCGCCCTCGTCCCACGCGTCCTCCGCGCAGGTCGGCAGGCGCCAGATGCGGATGCCGTCCGGGGCGAGGTCGATGCGCGACCACAGGCTCGGGGCGGAGCCGGGCGCCCAGCCGTCTTGCGACGTGTGCCCCTGGGTGCATCTCCACAGGGCTCCCCCGTGCATGACGATCGACGTCTCCGCCTCGTATGCGACGGACGCGCCCGACCACTCCGGGTAGAGCGCCGCCATGGTGACGGCCTGGTCGTCGGTGACCGACAGGGCCGCCACGGCGATGCGGGCGAAGGCCGCGACTGCGGAGCCTTCCGCTGACGGGGAGGTCTCGACTTCCCCGTCATCCCTCTCGCACGTCACGCGCAGGATCCTCCCGCGATCGTCGGTCGTCTTGACCCTCCATCCGGTCAGCACCTCGACGACCTCGCCGTCATCCGTGATGGTGAGCGTCGCGCCGCTGAGGGCCACCGCGTCCGACAGGGTCGCGCCCTGCAGCTCGAATACGGCCTTCTCCTCCCTCACGGAGTAGCCGCTGAGCGTGATGCCGTTTAGCTTCATGCCCCCTCCTTAGTTGATCTTCGTGCCGTTGTACCAGACGCCGTCCGCGTTGACCTCGAACCGCCAGCTGCCGGCCTCGGCGTAGAGGTTCGCCTTGCCTCCGGTCGCGCCGGAGGAGCCGTCGGTGACCCAGAAGCGCACGGACTCGTCGGTGGTCTGGTACGCGATGCCCCAGTCCTTGACGCCGAGGCCGGCGTTTCGGCTGTTGATCTCCGCCATCGACGCGTTCACGACGAAGCCCTGCGACGTGTAGGTCGCGACGCTCATCTTGGTCCCGCTCGTGCCGGTGATCGTGATGCCGGATCTGCCGATGGAGATTCGGTCCGTCACGTTGCGGGCGATGCTCGAGTCGTACGCGGCGTCGTCGGCGGTCTGCTCGACCCTGCTGAGGTTCGAGTTCGTCGTGTTGATTCTGCTGTTCACGCTGCTGATCTGGCTGTTGACGTAGGAGGTCGTGGCCATGCCGTCCGGCGTGAAGTCGAGGTTGATCTCCCCCGTTATGAGGTTCCAGTAGTTCCTGCCGGACGCGTCCTGCAGGATGCCGGCCTTGATGAGGTTCGCGTCGATGGTGCCGCTTCTGATGTAGGTTCCGTTGATGTAGAGCTCGCCGCCCGACAGGTAGACGCCCTTGAGGCGCCCGTTGTCGGTGAGCCTGTTGAACACGCCCTCCACGTCGAGCTCGGCGTCAAGGTCGTCGGTCGACTGGTTCGCGCTCGTGAGGGCCGTCGCGGGGTACGCGTCGCCATAGGTGACCGATCCGTCGCTCCACTCGACCTTCCTGCGCATCCAGTAGTGCCGGCCGGTCACCCATTCGGGCTGCGCGTCGGACCACGACCCGCCCTGCGGGCTGTCCGGCGAAATGCTGAGGTAGTACTGGTCGGTCTGCGAGACGACGCCGGTGCCCTCCTCCGTGTCGACCACGAAGGGATCGCCGTAGGTCGTCTCACCTCCCATGGTCGTGTAGCGGGTGCGCTGCCAGAGCACCTTCCCGAGCTGCCAGGTGACCGACTCGCCCCATTCGGCGGGCTGCACGTCGGCGCTGTCGGACAGGCCGAACTCGACGGCGCTCGACACGACGGAGTCACCGATCGTGGAGTCGCCTACCGCGGCGGTCGAGGAGATGATGACGTCGCCGCTCGCGAAGTCCGCGCGGAACACGATCTGCCCGTCCCGGTCGACCTGAAGGACGCCCGCCTTGATGAGGTTGGCGTTGATCGTGCCGGAGGTGATGAGGTCCGCCGTGAAGCCGGAACCGGTGCCGAAGGTCCTCCAGTCGAAGCTCCCGTCGGCCTTCGTCCCGCCGGCGATGCGGAAGCCCTGGCTGCACAGCTGGATGCCCTGCGCCCCCGCCTTCGTCGGGCGCCCGTCCTCGTCGAGCGGCACGCTCGACCATATGGTCCCGTGCTCGAAGCTCGTGTGCGTGTAGCTCATGCCGGCCACGTTGAAGCGCTCGTTGAGCTTCGCCACGAGCTGCTCGAGGTAGACGTACGGCGTGTTCGCGGCGATGTCCCACGACGGCGAGTGCTTGTTGATGTTCGAGATCTGCTGCTGTTGCTGCTGCCATGCGTCGGTGAGCGTCTCCGTGACGTTGCCGAGCGTGATCTCCGAGGTCCCCTGCAGAAGATCGGTCGAGATCTTGCTCACGCGCCCCTGGCAGCGCAGCGTCGGCGTGAAGCACGTGTCGACGAGCTGAACGTCGTCGCCCTTCGCCACGCCCTCCCACGTCCTGCCCATGGCGACGAGGTCGATGACGCTCGCCTCGTATGTGACCCCGGGGTCCTTGTGCGCCTCGAGGTAGGCGCGGGTCTCCTCGAGGAGCTGGCTCGCGTCCTCGCAGTCCTGGTTCTCGTAGGTGCCCCAGATGTGCGCGAGGCCGCCCTTGCCGTCCGGGCGCCCGTAGAGCTCGAGTGCGTCGAGGTCCTCGACGTAGTCGCGCCCGCCGTTGACGTCCTCGAAGGTGAGCTTGCGTCCGTAGCCGCCGGCATCGGTCTCGAGGCCCTTGCCGTACCCGACGCAGGCAGTGATGGGGGTCCAGTGCTCGGTCCGCTCGACGCCGACGAGGTCCTTGCCGTAGGTGAACCTACGGCGCCCGCCCTGCTCGCCCACGTGGGCGCGAATCGAGACCTTGCGGGACTCGATGCCTGCCGGGCCGACCTCGATCTCGGTCTCGAGCTCGCCGCCGCACTCGAGTATGGCGTTGATCGCCGCGCGGGCGGTCGTGTGGTAGAAGGTGAGCGAGTCGGAGACCGTCCCGGGCTGGTCGACGGTGCCGACCTGCCATCTCGTCGGCTCGAGCGCGACCTGCAGGGCGGCGAGGAAGCTGTACCCGTACGGCCGCTTGTCGTCGATGCGGTCGCCGCTCGTCTCGGCGATGGAGTTGATCGCGGTGTCCGTCCACGTCGGCGACCCGACCGAGGTCCTCCCGGCGACAGGGTCCTGGCAGATGTGCTCGTGGTACCTGCCCGTGAGGTCCTTCCACACGAGACGGTACCCGCTCGAGAGCTGGTAGGTCGTGGTGATGTCGACGTGGTCGTCGCCGTTGAGCTCGTCGGAGTGGACGAACGACAGGAGCGCGGAGGAGCCGATCGTGTATACGAACCCGCCCTGGCGGTCGTAGACGTCGACCCTCATCACACCCACCTCTCACGCCACTCGAGCGCGGCGGTTCCGCCCGAGACGTAGACCTCGCACTTGCCGGAGATCGCGAAGAAGTCGCTCTCGACGTCGACTGCGTGGTCGTACCCGTTTACCCGGCAGCGCTCGAGCCCCATGTCGAGCTCGACGGTCTGCCGGCCGTCGAAGTCGGCCCGCACGCGGACGAACTCGCCCGTCGTGCGGTTCATAATGGTCCAGCTGCTACCAGCCGGAGGCGTAGCCGTCACCACGGGCCGCGCCGGCCACGTGCCGCCCGTCATGATCTGGCCGGTGCCGGCCACCTCGGCGCGGCGCGAGCGTCCGTAGGCGATAGGGTCGGTCACGCGGAAGATGAGGTCGACCATCGGCAGGTGCCGATGGCGCTCCGGCGACGAGCCGCCCTTGTAGAGTGCCATGAGCGAGAGCGCGGGGTCGTCGGGGACCTGCACCTCGCGCTCGGTCGGGGAGTAGAGGGCGGCGTCGAGCTTGCGCCGGACGTCGGCCACATCAGCGTCGCTCCAGCCGTTGATGTAGCCGGTTACGGGCCAGTCGTAAGCCTTCGCGGCGACGCCGGACACGTACGACCGATCTGCCCCCGGCACCGAGACCTCGGTGATCTCGAGCTCGGGCACGACCGGTCGCGGGGCCGAGGTGACCGTGAAGAACCGGGACAGGTCGCGGCCGCCGACCACGAGCCTCGGCGGGTCGGTCCGGCGGGTCAGCTCCGGCCTCATGCGATCACCCCCCTGCCCGCGAGCGTCGAGCGCTGGCGGCGCGCGAGCTGAGCCGACACCCTCGTGCCGTCCATGTAGATGTCCGCGTCCTTCTCGAGCAGGCGCTCGAGCAGGCCGTTCGCCCGCGCGAGCGCGGCGAGGACCTCGTCGTCCCCACGCTGCTGCACCGATGCCGGCGCCTGCGCCTCGTAGGCGAGCGCCGGAGCGCTGCGCGAGACCTCGGCATCGATCTTGGGCGCCACCTCGCGCACGTCGGCGAGTACCGACTCGAGGCCGCCCGAGATTCCCGCGCGCAGGCCCTCCATGATCGCCTCGCCGTTCGGCGTGAGCAGGCGCAGGTCGTATGGGATCGGGCCCTTGAGCGAGGCGATCGTGCCGGCGATGCCGGACACGAAGTTGTAGACGCCGCTGACCGCGTTCCTGATGCCGCTGAGCAGGCCGTCGATGATGGATCTGCCCGCGTTGTAGAGCAGGTTCCCGACGTTGCCGAGGGCCGACAGGATGCGGCCCGGCAGGCCGCTCACGAACCCGAGGACCCCGTCGATGCCGGACTGCACGCCGTTCTTGATGGCGTTCCACGCGTCCTCGAGCGTCCTGCGGACGCCCGACCACGCGCTGTCCCATGCGCCCTTCACCGAGTCCATGACCGACGATATGGTCGACGAGACGTTGTCGATGGCGTTTGACACCGTGCTCTTGATGCCGTCCCACACGCTCTCGGCGAACGACTTGATGCCGCCCCAGATGCTGTCCCACGTGCCCTTGATGGCGCCGAGGACGCTGTCGATGACGCCAGAGACCGCGTCGATGGCGGCCGAGACGATCGACTTGATGCCCTCCCAGATCGAGGAGGCGATCGACTTGATGCCCTCCCACACGCCGGACCAGTCGCCGGAGATGGCGGCCATGACCGTCGAGATGACGGAGCTGATCACGTCCATGGCGGTCTGGATCACGGCTTGGATGACCGGGAACACCGCGTTCACGACGTCGAGGATCCCCTGGATGGCGGGCACGAGCACGCTCATGATCGTCTCGATGAGCGGCGTGAGCGCCGTGATGATCTGGGTGATGACCGGCAGAACCGCCGCGAGCACCTGCGTCGCCACCTGCAGCACGATGGCCACGACCTGCGTGAGCACCGGCATGAGGGACGTGACGAGCGTGGAGATGAGCGGCATGAGCGCAGCCGCGATCTGCGCGATCGCCGGGATGAGCGTGGAGAGCAGCGTCGCGACGAGCGGCGCGATCGTCACGACCATCTGCGAGATGACCGGGGCGAGCTGCGCCACGAGCTGGGTGATGAGCGGCGCCAGCTGCGCGCCGAGCCCGGTGACCGTCGTGCCGAGCTGCTGGAACAGCGGCATGACCTGGGCCACCGCGGGAGAGACCGCCGAGATGATGCCCTGGCCGAACTGCGTGAAGCCGGAGACCAGGCCGCTCACGATCGGCGCGAGCGTGCTGAGGGCGCCGGCAGCCAGGTTGTTGAGGCCGGTCTGCAGCGGCATGAGCGCCGTCCCGATCGCGGTCATGCCCGTGCTGAGCGCGTCCTGCGACTGGTTGTAGGCGATGAGCTCCTTGTTCGCGTCGAGGTACGCCTGCCCCGCCTCTCCGTAGAGCGCCGACAGCGTCTGCGTGACGAGCTGGTTGCGCTCCTGCTCGCTCGAGCAGGCGGCGAGGGCGGCGTTGTAGGCGTCCTCCTTCGTGGCGCCGCTCTCGATGGCGGCGTTGAAGGCGTCCTGCGCCGCCGTGTGCCCGGACAGCGCCGCGCTCCACTGCTGCGTGCTGGCGTTGACCCAGTTGAGCGCGTCTGCCATGGAGCCGGTCACGGTGCCGCACTTCGCGGTCTCGTTCGCGGCCTCGGCGAGCGCCTCGATGGGCATGCCGTCGCCGAACTGGCTGTAGGCGCCCGTGAGCGCCGTGGTGAGCGTCTGCAGCTGCTGTTCGTTGTCGCCGCACATGGCGAAGGCGTTGCCCGCAGTCTCGACGGTGCGGTCAGTGTCCCCGAGCACGCCGATGAGCCCGTTGTAGGCCGAGTTCATGGCCTGCGCCGAGACGCCGTTCTTCTCGGCCGACGCGGACAGGCGCGACATGACCATGTTCGACTCGGCCGCCTGGCTCGTAAGCTCTGACAGCCCGATGGCGGCGATGGCGCCGCCGAGCGCCCCGATGGCGCCCTTGAAGGAGCCGGAGAAACCGGAGCCCGCCGACTTTCCCGCGCTCGAGAAGTCCGAGTCGACGCCCTTTAGCTCGCTCGAGACCTCCTTCTGGATGCCCTGCATCTCGGGCTTGATCTCGACCCATGCGGTTGCGATGACGTTTCCGGACGGCATCAATCATCACTCCCGTCCCACCATGTATCGAATTCACTGATCGGTATGGGGTCGCGCCCGATGCGCGTCCCCTTCTTCTCCCTGGACGCCCCCGGCCTCTCGTAGGGCTTCGGCTTCTTCGGCTTCTTCTTGCCCTTCTTGGTGTTCGCGGTGGCGTACTGCCACCGGAAGATCGCGAGCAGGTCGTAGATGTCCGCGAGGATCATCGGGACGCGGGATGCGCCCTGCCAGTCGGCGGTCTCCGGGTGCATCTCCTTCATGAGCTCGCTCGACGAGTCGAGATGCTCAACGAAGCTCCTGAGCGCCGTCCAGGGAACGCGCGCCGGAATATCGCCGAGCGTGGCGCCGGCGCGCGTCATGAGGTCGTATTCGAGTGCCCCGCCGTGCTCGGCTATCAGTCGGACGAGGCCGGCGATTCCCCCACGCCGATGCCCGACGCGGCGCGCCAGGCGTTGACGATCTCGGTGAGCTCGTCGAGCGACACCTCGTCGACGAGGCCGGGGCAGTAGCGGTCGAAGAGCTCGAAGCACGCGTCGAGCTGCTCGAGGTCGGACGCCTCGGCGAGCCCGTTGAGCCGCCGCGCGTCGCGGGCGGGCAGCGAGCCGAGCATCGGCAGCGACCAGACCTTGTCGCTCCCGGCGAGCTTGAACTTCCAGTTCTTCCTCAGGCCGGGGATGACCGTGAGGTTCGGGCGCCTCGCCACTACGCGCTCACCACCTCTCCGTCGTCGGTGAGGATGTAGATGTTCTCGCCGTTGGCGTCCGGAGACGTGGTGAGCGTCACCGCGTAGCCGACGGGGTCGGTGTTGTTGAACGTGATCTCGTCGAGGGCCGTGACCTGGCCGATGGGCACGACGATGAGCATGCGCGCCTTGCCGTCCTTCATCTTGAAGACCCACGTCTTCTGGTCGGGCAGGTGCGCGCCGATGGCGGCCTTGAGCTGGTTTCCGTGGTCGGAGGTGGCGGCGGACGCGGTCACGTAGGCGTCGCCGAACACCATCTTGAGGCCGGCCTCGTCGGTCTGGATGATCGTGAAGCTGATCTCGCCGACGAACTGCTCGAGGATGCGGCGCACGACCGCGCCGCCCCACGACGGGATGTCGCTCGTCGAGTAGTCGGGCGTGATCGTGACGCCGTCCTCGCTCACGTAGCCGCAGTCCTTGAAGCCCTCGTCGAGAGTCACCTTCGACGGCGTGATGTCTTGCAGGTCGGGCACGGTCGTGCCCAGCGGCGCCTGAAGGATCGCGCCCGTCGTGAGTTGGTCCGGTGTACCAACGTACACCTTCTTGGCGTCAACAGCCATGTATCCTCCTATCTTGTGGTCCTGCACGTCACGGTCGCGGTGAACTGGGCGCGCGGGACGGTCGGATGCGCCGGGTCCGGCGCGATATGCGGCAGCAGGGTTATCGATGCCTCTCGCCAGTGGACCGAGGAGCCCTCCGTCTGGGGCAGCCTCGCCACCGCTCCGGCGAGTCGGTCGGCGGTGGCCACGGCGGATGCCCATGTGCCGGCCCATACCGAGAAGGTCACCGAGTGGGAGTCCACGTATGGGTTTATCCGGGTCCCGCCTATCCTGAGTGCCGACGCGAGCGGGAGCCGCTCGCCCAGCTCCTCGGGGACGGGCGGGGCGGTGACGGTGATGCCGGAGGCGGCGAGGTCGGCCGCGAGGGCCGACTCAACGTCGACGGGCTCTAGTGCTTCGGTCGCCACTTGGCACCTCCAACCTTGGGCCAGACCTCGCTCATCCACGTCTCGTGGTCGAGGCCCTCGATGCGCTCGGGCGGGCCGTCCGTGCGCACGAGCATGCGCGGTCGGTCGCTCGACCTGCCCTGCTCGACGCGGTAGGCGCGCCCCGTCTCGGACTCGAGCTCGGTCGCCTTCCTCTGGGCCTCGGCGGCGATGGCCGCGACGGTGCCGGCGTCGTTGAGGATCCCCCGGAACCCCGCGTCGTGGAACTTGATCTTCATGGCCACGCGCGTCACCCCACGTAACGCGCGAGGTCGCACCTCACGTGCGAGACGGCTCCGGTCGGCGACTCGCGCCTCTGCGGGGCGCCGACCACCTGGTAGGTCTCGCCCGAGACGGTCCGCACGCGGTCCCCGATCTCGATGTCCGAGCCGGGCGGGGCGTAGAGGGCGGCCGTCACGTTGACGCCCACGCGGGCCTCGCCAGACGATTCGCCCGTCGACACGGGCAGGACTGCGCACCTCGTGATGCTGAGCACGGTCGGGTCGGCCCAATCGTGCTCGATGGCGCCCGGCCTCGTCTGGACCTTGCGGGCGCGCAGGACCGTGACGGTGCTCCGGCAGAAGCTCGGCAGCATCACGACCACGTCCTCTCGAGCCGGTAGCGCGAGAGCATCGCGAGATCGGAGTCGAGCAGGCGCACGCCTCCGGAGACCCCGTTCCCCGTCTGGTTGTAGGTGATCGAGACGTCTCCCGCGCTCTCCTGGCGCACGCCGGCGGGCGCGACGAGCGAGTTCGACGCGACCTGGGCGGCGATGACCGCGAGCTCGGCCGCGACGGCGGTCGGGAGGCCGGCCTCGTACTCGACGAGGACCGATCCGTAGCCGGGCGCCCATCGCTTCCACTGGCAGCGGCGCAGCATCCCCGCCTGGCTCCACTCGTACGCGCCCTCCCCGAGCTCCTGCCCGCGCTCGGTGACCGACTCGATGCCGGTCACGAGCAGGGCGGGCAGGCTGACGACCCGGTCGCCGCCCGCGAGCGCGGCGCGGCACGGGAGGGACGGGGCCACGTGCCACCCGCACGCGGCCCTGATCGCTGCCGACACGCCGGCGAGGACCTCGTCGACGCCCTGCGTATCGGGGCCGAACCGGCCCTGCGTGAGCGCCGCGAGCTGAGCGGAGTCGATGAGCGGGGGAATGGCCCCTCCCTCCTCCGTGCCGATCTCGTAGCCCCACGGCGTGAAGGTCCAGACCATGTCCCCTCCCCGGCTACGCGGAGAGCGCGGACAGGTCGATCTCGCAGAACGCCATCGGGTACCGGATGGCGAGCGCGCCGCGCTCCTCGATGCGGATCGAGACGCGGTTGTAGTTGAAGTCGTCCTCGTTGGTGTCGGTCATCTCTACGGTCAGGCCCTTGCGGGAGATGAAGGAGCCGCCCTGCTTGAAGGCGCCGACGAGTATCGTGCCCTCCTCGATGGCGGGGGTCACGACCGTGTGGCGGCCCCAGATGGGAGGATCCTCCTCGAGCTGGCCGTTGCCGTAGGCGCCGGCGAAGTAGCCGCCGCCGTAGTACTGGCCGTTGGCGTCCTTGCCGAGGCGCAGGGCCTCGTAGTCGACCGGGTTGATGACGATGGCGTCCGCGCGGAACGGGGAGGCCGTGTAGACCTTGGTGAGGCCCTTGAAGATCAGGTCGGCGACCTTGTCGCCGCTCTTCGCCGTGATCTTGCCGATGCCCGTGCGGGTCAGCACGCCCTGGATGTTGTTGCCGGACGCCGCGCCGTTGAGCAGCATGTCCTCCTTGGTGATCTCGTGCAGGTAGATGCCGCGGTTGTTGATGGAGCTCGCGAGCCAGGGCAGGTCGTCGAGCATCTCGTCGGTCTCCTTGTAGACAGCCGCGATCTTCTTGACGGGGTCGGTGACCGGCGTCGGGTCGCCGAACGTGACGCCGGGCTTCTTTGCGCCCTCGGCGGTTCCGGCCGGCGCGCCCTCGACGGACGCGTTCTCGACGAAGTAGGTCACGGCGCTGCGCGTCGTCGTCTCCTGGCCGAACAGGTCGGCCACGGTCAGGCGGCGGCGCGGGCCCTCGTAGACGCGCTCCTGGACGTCGGCGAGCGCGGAGTCGACGGCGGAGGGCTTGTCCATGACGTCGCCGGCGGCCTTGGAGCCCATGTAGGTGCCGTAGTTGACGGAGCTGCGCTGGGGCTTGCCCTTGGACTTGACGCCCATGGCGACGAACTCGCCGAGCGTGCTGGGAGCGGACTTCGCGCGCGAGCCGTCGGAGCCGCCGGCGTTCATGGCGCCGATGCCCTTGACGGTCGCGGCGAAGGCGTCTGCTGCGGACATCTTCTCCTGGACCTCGGCGATCTCCTTCGCGAGCTGCTCGCCCTCCTTGAGGGCGGCGGCGTCGCCGGCCTCGACGGCCGGCATGATCTCCTCGGCGCGGCCCTTGAGCTCGGCGAGGCGTTCCTTGAGGTTCATTCGGTTCTCCTTACCTGATGAGTTTCTTCAGTTCCTCGGCGATCGCGCGCGACTTGGCGGCCTGGTTGCCCTGAGGGTCCTCCCCGGCCTCTCCCTCGTCTCCGTCCTCGCCTCCCTCGTCATCGGGCGGCACGGAGCCGTCCGGGATGAGCGGTTTCAAGATCTCGAGCGCATCGTGCGCGGCCTCGCCGATGGACTCGAGCGCGGCGGCGGCCTTGGCGATCTCGTCGCCGTTTGCCTTCGAGATCGCGGCGCCATACTTGCTGCGGGCCTTCGCCTCGACGATCTCGGCGTGCCCGTTCGCGGGCACGAGCACGACGGACACCTCGTAGAGCCTGAGGCGTCGCAGCTCGTTGGCCTTGCGGCCGTCCGCGAGCTCGACCGTGCCCTCGTCGAGCACGTCGAAGGCGAAGCTCATCTTGTAGAGCCTCCCCTCGCGCACGAGCTGGCGCACGCGCTGCGCCTTCGCCGAGCCGTCGAACGACGCCTCGGTGAGCAGGCCGCGCTCGTCGACCGATAGGGCCGCGATTCCGATGTTGTAGTCGGGGTCGTACATGTTGTGGTCGTAGAGCAGCGGGACCGGCTTGCCGGACTCCGCCCACTCCTTGAGCGTCTCGTCGAACGCGCCGGGGGCGATGACGTCGCCGTAGCAGTCGGGCTCGCGGTCGAAGGTCGCTGCGTAGCCGGTGAAGCCGCCGTTCCCCTCGTCGGTCCCCGACTCGATGGGGATGTCCTTGTATCTCACTGGATGCTCCAATCTGCCGCCAGCTGCGGCGGCCTCTCGTACCAGTCGCGGATGCGCGCCTCGGTGCCGGGCGGCCTCGAGTCCTCGGCGCATCGCCTGAGGCACTCGTCGATTCCCGGGTCCATGAGGACCAGGCGGGCGCCGGCGTCGCGGTACGCGGCGATCTGGTCGGCGCTCGGGCGCGAGTGGATGACCCACGCGGGCCACCTCTTAGCCATGACGCGCGACACGGCTGCGTCGCGCGCCCTCGACGCGGTGTCCGCGACCGCCCTCGGGGCCTCGTGGTCGCGCCTCGACCCGAGGGCGCGGGCGATCGCGTCGTAGTCGACGGTCACGTCGCCGTCTCTCGCATGGGCGCGGACGTAGGTCGACTTTCCCGCGCAGGGCGGGCCGACGACTACCGTCAGCATGCGGGCCTCCCGTCTCATGGATAGGGCCGCCCGCGGGCGGCCCCTGTCTAATCTGGAATGGTCACGGTGACCTCGCACCGGCAGTTCGCCACGTCTTCGACGGGCAGCGCCGTCGAGTCGCCGGGCCAGTCGGCCCCGTTGGAGAACTTGCTGTCGATCGGGACGGTCTCTCCGTCCATGCGCCGGTGCGACGCGCGCGGGCTCGACGACGTCGTGTTCCATGTCTTCATTGCCGTCGAGGGCGCGCACTGGCGCGACGCCTCGAGCACGGACCAGCCGGCGATCGCCGTGGCGAGCGACTGGGCCTGCTGCGCGGCGCGCGAGCCCTCGGCCTTGTCGAAGACACCCTCGGGGGTCGAGCCCTCGGCGTCCTCGCCGACCTCGCCGTCGACCGCCGCCTCGAGCTGGGCGAGCGTCACGGCGTTGATCTGCGCGGCGCGCGACCGCGCGAGCGCGAGCAGGAAGTTGCGGGTCCTCGGCACGTCGTAGAGCGCCGGGTCGATGCCGAGCGCCTCGAGCGCCGACTTCGCGGCGCGCTCTGACCCCGCCATGATCGAGTCCATGAGGTCCTCGGCGAGCTCCCGGTCCCACCTCTCGGCGTCCCACCATGCGGGCTCGCCGCCCTTCCTCGCTGGCGCGGACTTCGCGCCGATGCGGGACAGGACGCTCTTGCGCTGGCGGCGGTAGAAGGCGCGCAGCGCCGACTCGTACGCCGACACGTCCTCGTCGGCGGGGTGCCCGCTCGCCTTGAGGCCGTCCGGCGCCTCGCCCGACTTAAGCGACGCGCACGACGGGCAGCCGCACGCGGGATAGTGGCCCTTCTCGGCCGGCTGCCACGGCTCCATGACGTATCCGGACTTCGGCGCCGTGTCGTTCGGGCTCGCCAGCCCGCCGACGAGCACGTTGAGCGGGACGATGAGGTCCCCTGCGGGCTCGGCCGGCATGTTCATGAGGCCGCGGGCCTCCTCACGGCTCATCCAGGGGCCGCCCACGGCCGACTGCAGGGCGCTCGCCTGCTCCTCGAAGCTGCCCTGCAGCTTCGCGCGGATGTCGAACTCGACGTACTCGGCGGCCGGCGCCCCGATCATGGGCAGGAGGTCCTTGTTGACGCGCTGCGCGATCATGGTGAGCAACGGCATGAGCGTGTCGGCGTAGAGCGATCTGGCGTTGTCCTTCGCGCTCGCGTAGGTCTGGCCGCTGCCGGGCCAGATGACGCTCGGGTTGATGTGGTAGGCGGCGGCGACGTCCTCTCGCGACAGCTGCACGCCCGCCGCCCAGTCCTTCTCGCGGGCGTTGTACTCGACGGGCTGGTAGGTCATGCCGTCCTCGAGCACGGGCGTGCCGCCCGATCTCGACCCGCCGCGCCCCCAGTTGTTCTTGATGTCCTCGCGGAAGCGCTTCGCTCCGGCATCGGTCCAGTCGACGCCGGCGGGCCTTGCGACGTAGCCGGTGATGCGGGCCGCGTTCGCCCACACGCCGCGCCGGAACTCCTGCGCCTCCATCTGCTCGGCGAGGGTCTGCCTGAGCGACTCGACGGGCGACAGGGCGTTCGCCGGCTCGCCGGGCTTGTAGCTGCAGAACATGACGCATTGGGACGTCGGGACCGAGACGGTCGACGCCGCGCCGTCGGTCGGCCGGAAGCTCAGCTGGTCGTACGAGAAGCCGTCCGAGCCGTCCTTCGACGTGATCCACGCGGTCGGGATGAGGCGGATCTCCCAGCCCGACTCCGATGATGAGGATCGCCCGACGAGCCAGGTCGCGCGCCCGTACAGGCACCACTCCATCAGCGTCTGGTAGATGAGGTCGTATCCCGTCATCACGGGGTTCGGGTTGCGCAGCAGCAGGGGCAGCGTCCCCGTCGTGTCGCGCTCGCGGTCTGAGTCCGAGCGCCTGATGTAGCACTTGAGCGGCAGCCCCGCGACGTTCTGCGCTATGAAGTCGACCACGGTGCGCAGATGGGGCTGCTCGGCGTAGAGGTCCTCGACCGATTTGCCCATGACCCCGCGAACGGCGGCGCCGGACACGACGACGCGCGTGCCGGACGGCAGCATGGAGCGCAGGATCGATGCGAGTAGGGGCACGATCCCCTCCAATCACTAGACGACCATCATGCCGCGCTCGGCGGTGTAGGCCGATTCCTTCGTTTTCGTTTCGGGTTGTGCGGTGAGCAGGCCGAGGGCCATCGCGCACGCCATGATCGGCGAGGCGTCCTCGGGGGATGCGGTCCTGTCGAACACGAACGCACCGTCTCCGAGCCCCTTCTTCGCGGCGGTCGCGGCGGCGGCGTCGAGGACGGGCTGCGGGCGGTGCATGACGCGCACGGCGTCCGATTCCGACCCCGGCGCGCACGCGGCGACGCCGTCGTAGAGCCTCCCGCAGTAGGCGGCGAGCTCGGCGCCCTCGACCTCGTGGACCTCGGCCCCGCGGATCGCGAGCAGCTGGTCTGAGATGCTCGAGACGGGCGCTCCGCGCTTCTGGTAGGCGAAGCGCAGGTGCGCACCGGGCCGGCCGGCGCGCTCGTCGAGCCACCGCACGACCCACTCGAACCCCGCACGGCGGGCCACGACCTCGACGTGCCTGCGCCCGTCGGCGCGGACGCCGGCGACGGCGATGGACGCCCACGTCCTCTCGGGGTTGACGTCGACGCCGTACGCGAGCGGCGAGTCCTCGGCGATCTCGGAGCCGGGGTCGGTCCCCGCCTCCCATGCGCCCTCCGGGAACGGCTGCTCGCGGATCGTCTCGACCCACTGGCAGAGGTCCTCGGTTCGGAACGTCGCCTCGGGGTCGGTCGCGCAGTCCGACGCGATGACGCGCTCGGTGATCGTGCCGTAGCCCATCGACGGGTTCGCCTGCCGCCACCCCTCGCGGTCCCATTTGGACGCACCGGGGGGCGCGGACCACTCGAAGATGCCGATGAGCGGCGCGGACGCGCCCTCCTCGGCGCCGTCGTCGCCCCCGCCCATGTCGCCCACCGACTCGCACCACCCGTCCGGGTCGCCGAGCTCCTTGTGGGCGAGGTAGCGCAGGTGCCTGAGCACGACCGAGAAGCCGTCTCCGGCGTTGGACAGGCACAGGATGAGCGCGTTTGGCTTCGCGTTGGTGGTCTTGGTGACCGCGCCCCACGCGTCGAAGGTCAGGTGCTCGCGCAGCTCGTCGAGGATGACGACGTCGGCGGTCTTGCCGCGAGCTCCGCGCCTCGACGCCGCCGCCACGCGGTAGGACCGGCCGCCGGTGAGCCTGAGGTTCTTCTTGCCGTTCACCCGCACGACCTGCTCGAGCTCCTCGGCGAGCTCGTCGTTGCCCTCGACCATCTCGACGGCGCCCTCCCACGTCTCCTCGGACGTGTCGAGGTTCTGCGCGGTGCCCAGGACGAGCGACACGCCGAACACGAACAGCGCCCACAGCGTGAACACGCGGGCCATGGTCGACTTGCCGTTCTGGCGGGCGATGAGCAGCAGGATGATGCGGAAGCGGAACGTGCCGTCCGGGTTCGCCTCGAGCGCGTGGATGAAGAACCAGCGCTCCCAGGGGAACAGGTCGATGTGCAGGACGGCCTCGGCGAAGGCGATGACCGAGAAGCCGTAGCTCGTCTCGGGCGTGAGCTCCCGCAGCGGCGGCGTGTAGATCCTCGGCTCGGTGACCCCGAGCAGGTCAGCCATCGGCGCGCGGCCTCATCGGCCCGATCTCAAGCCTGAGCGACTGCAGGGCGCTCGCCTTCCCGGAGCCGTCGCCCGGCGCTTCGGCCAGCAGCTGCTCGAGCTTGTTGAGCCCGAGCACGTAGCTCTTGAACAGGGCGTTGTAGCCGTCGAACGCGGGGTTGCGGCGCTCGCCCTTCTGCCCGCCGCCGTTGTCGTACTTGATCGCGACGCCCTTGGAGCCGATCTGGCGGCGCGTCGCCTTGAGCTTGTCCGCCTGCCACAGCACCTCGACGGCGAGGTCGAGCGCCATCTGGCGCCTCGGCTCGGGCAGGTCTCCGACGAGCGCCTCGGCGGCGGAGCGCTGCTCGTCGTCCAGCTGCGCCAGCGTCTTGCGGGGCATCGCTCCACCCCCTTATTCGCTTCTGATGTTTCCCCAGTTGGCTCCCGCGCCTTCTTGACCGCGCGCGAGCCACCCCGCCCCGGGTGACCGAGGGGGGAGAGGAAGATAACCGGGCGCGACTCGCCGCCGCGCCCGCGCAGGGAGATTCCGACTCCCCTACCCTCTCGGCGCGCTCACCACATGCGCGACGGCGAGCCGAGGTCGTTGGTGTTGCCCTTCTTCCCTCGCGCGCGGTTGCACGAGCAGTGCGAGGGCCTTATGTTGCCGGGGTCGAACGCGAGGTCCGGCCGCTTGGCCACGGGGACCACGTGGTCTGGCTCCCATGCGTCCGGCGTGCCGGACGGGGCGCGGTAGTCGATGGGCTGGCCGCAGATCCAGCACGGAGCGTCGGCTCTCCGGTCGCGCTCGTAGAGGTTCAGCCTGAGCTTCTGCCATCGCTTCGTCCCGCGCGGGTCGCGCTCCTTCACTACGCCGTGGCGATGATGCCGGCCGTGCGCAGCGCGGAGAGCAGGCCGTTGAAGTTCTCGGCGGTGACGGTGCCGGAGGCGTCGGCCACTGCCGCCGCCTTCTTCACGCCGCCGAGGGTGCTGGTCGTCGCGGCGGGCAGGGTGTACGACCCTCCCCCTCCCCCCAGGTCCTCGGGGTCGCCGTCCGCGCCGATGAACACCACCTCGGTCACGGTGTCGGTCTGCCCGGGCGTCGGCGCGCTTGACGCCGCGATCGGGCGGAGGAACTTGGCAGCCTGGCTCATGTCCGTCCCCTTTCACGAGAGCGCCGCCGAGACCGGATGGCGTCGGCGGCGATTGAACCCATAGAGAACGGGACCGCCGCGTCGGTGCGATCGCGGCGGTCCCGTCTGTTCCTCTGGCGCCGGGCGCGCTTGCGGGCGCCCGACACACTTGTCGTTGTAGCGAACTTTACGAAATCGAGGTAAGTAAATGCAAGTCGCGGTTATCTGGGCAAACCGGATAAGATTCCGTTCTCGCGCGTTTTTCCACATTCCGGACACTTTTGACCTGCGGTTTCCCGAAAACATTTTTCACGCGTCCTTGACCTCCGCCCATCCGACGCGGTCGATGTAGCTGAAAGCCTCGGCGGCGAGGGCGCGGCACCACTGCCTGGAGCACTCCATCTCCGCAGCCGCCTCCGCCCAGGTGGACCCCTGGACGTAGTAGAGGCACACCGCGTCCGAGTAGCGCGACCCCTTGAGCTTCGCGAGCCCGCCTCGGCCGTCGCGGCCGTAGAGCACCTCGGTGGCCGCGTCGATGTCCGCCTCGGATCGGGCGACGAGCGCGGCCATCCTGCCCTCCATGTCTATGCGGGAGCCGACGGCGTCCATGGGGTCGCCGCCGGCCGATGATCCGGACGATATTCCGTATGTCTGGGCGCGTGCGCCCTCCCGGGCCCTGAGCCTCTCGAGCATGGAACGGGAGCGCTCCAACCTGATGACCTCGGCGCGAACCGACTCGAAGTACTCCCTCGCCCGCATGCATCACTCCTTGGGGTAGATCGGGAACCCGTTCACCGTCATCGCGACGATGTCCGCCGCGAGGAAGTGCCCGAGCACCGCCTGCGCCTCGTCGACGAGGACCGACCGCTCGAGCGCCGTGAACTTCGCGGCGAACTCGTAGGGCGTGGCGGGCGCCTTGATGGGCACCCCCATCCGCTGCGAGAGGAAGACGAGCGAGCGCGCCATCTCGTGCGTCGGGACCACGATGCGCGCGCCGGTCTGGGCGGACGCGTTCACGAGGAAGGCGCTCTTGCCGCTCTGGCGCCCGCCCACGAAGCAGCCGGTCCCCTCGCTCATCGCTCGCCCCCGTCGCGCAGGACCGCCTTGCGTGAGTCCACCCACTTGCCGCCGCGCCCCGTAGAGCCGGGCTCGCGCACGACGATCTTCCCCTTGTGGCTCATCGCGACCACCTGCAGGACGCGACCGCCGAGCACGACCTCGTCGTCGAGGTAGATGACGCGGCCGTGCGCGTCGCGCGGGTGCGACCTGAGCAGGCGGTCGGTCTCGGTATCGTCCTTGCCCGCCTTGAAGAAGCGATCGAAAAACATGCGGTTCCTCCTTAGTAGGAAATTCCCTCGTCGTACTGCTCGGCGCGCTGCGCCTCCCGCTTCACGGTCATGAGCTCCACCTCGTCGACGCGGACCTCGATGGCCTTGCGCGGGACGCCGTCCTGCTCCCACGACCTCGCGTGGAGCCTGCCCGTCACCGCCACGCGCATGCCCTTGCGCAGGATCGGCGCGATGCCCTCGGCGCGCTTGCCGAACATCACGCAGTCGATCCAGCTCGTGTGCTCTCCGAACGAGCCGTCCGCCTGCGGTACGCGCTCGTTGACCGCGACGTGGAACGTCGTGACGGGCTTGCCCGAGCGCGTGATCCTGAGCTCCGCGTCGGCGCCGAGGTTCCCCGAGATCGAGACGATGTTCAAGCTCATGCGGACCTCCTCACTGCCTCGAGGATGGCCGCGCGCTGGTTGTGCCCGAGGCCGCGAACGCGGCGGGTCTCCGAGATGCCCAGGCTCCTCATGAGCCGCTGCGCCCTCGCGAACCCCCAGCCGGGAACGCACCGCAGCAGCGTGAACACGCGGGTCCGGCGCACGTCGACGTCTCCGGCATCGGACATCGAGAACACGTCGACGAGGTCGAGCGTGCCCTCGCGGACCCTGTCGAGCATCTCGCTGCGGCGGCGCCTGGCAGCCTTCGCGCACTTGAGGAACTCGCGGCGCTGGTTCGCCGTCAGCTTCGGGACCGGGTTGTTGATCGGCCCGCCGTTCCTACCGTTTCCCATCATCTACCTCCTGACCGTGTATGTCCCGTGCACCCCGACGCTCTTGAGCGTCTGGATGATGATCTGCGCGTGCCTGGTCGACTTCGTGTGGACCGTCTGGGCGGGGATGTCGATCACGCACGTCTTGGAGCGGTCCGCTGCGTCGCGGCGGTTCCTCTCCTGGCTCGCCGCCATCGCCCTGCCCATCGCATCCATCAGCTTCGGATTCCCCTCCATCGGACCCCCTCTCATCGGATGATTCCGAATAATTGCCTCTTATCCCGCAAGCACCGCACGGCCCTCCCATCGGATAGACGCCGCACGCTCGCCTTTTGTCCCTCCACGGCTTGGCCCGCGGGGACCACGCCCTGTCAGCCATCTGCCACGCCCCCTCGGGCGAGGTCCGCGGCGCGCCCGAACGCCTCGGCCGCCGCGGCGTCGCGTCCGGGAAGCACGTGCGCGTAGATCCTCAGCGTGGTCGACTCGTCAGCGTGGCCCATGCGCTCCGAGAGCGTCTTGAGGTCCACCCCGGCGTCGAGGCACCACGTGGCGTGCGTGTGGCGCAGGCCGTGGAACGTGAGCCGCTTCGGCAGCCCCAGCGCGTCGCGCAGCTCCGAGAACTTGCCGCTCACGGTGTCCGGGCTCATGAAGCGCCCGTCGACGGTCACGAGCGGGTCGTCGGGCCCGAACGGGCCGAGCACCCGGTCGATGAAGGCGCACACGCGGTCGATCACGGCGATGTCTGCCTCTCGGACCGTGACGTTGCGGCACCGCCGGCCCTTCGTGATCTCGCGCCTCCACGGCGGGCGCCCGGGGGCGACGATGACGTTGCCGCCCACGTGGACGAACGTTCGCCGACGGTTGACGTCTCGACGTCGAACGGCGCACACCTCGCCGACGCGCATCCCGGTCACGGTCGCGAGCCAGGCCGCGAAGGCGTAGACGCACCGGCACACCGACGCCTCGTCCTCGACCTCGGGCTCCATGGCGGCGTCGAGGGCGCGCGAAACGGCCGAGAAGTCCGCCTCGTCCAGGGACGCCGCCTCGACCTTGTCGGGCGAGGGCTTGCGGACGTAGATCATCGGGTTCTGCTCGCAGATCCCCGCGTCGACGAACCAGTTGAAGGCGCCGCGCAGGAAGTTGTGACACGCGATGACCGAGTTGCGGCCGATGCCCTGCCCGCCCTCGTCCTTCGGCTTGAGCAGCGTCTGCTCGAAGCGGGCGAGGTCGGTCACGGTGAGGTCGCGGGCGATCGCGCCGTGCAGGTAGCGCCGCACGTAGTTGCGCGTGAACAGCGTCCACTGCTTCACCGTGTTGGGGCTCGCCCCGCCCCGGTCGCGCATCTCGATGTAGTCCACGAGAAGGTCGAAGAGACGCGCGCTGCGCACGCGGCCGTCGGCGGTGAGGTGCGCGGCCCACGCCTCGGCGAGCGCCTGGGCCTCCTCGCGCGTCGAGGCGGCAGGGAAGCGCCGGTAGGGCCTGATCTGGCTGCCCAGCGCATCGATGCCCAGGTACGGGCGGCAGTACCACACGCCGTCCGAGTCCTTCCTGACCTCGACCCTCATCGCCCGCCCCCGGAGCGCGCGAACTCGAGCGCGACGAAGCCGATGCCGGCGAGGATAAAAGCGGCGAGCGCCAGGAAGCACCAGCCCGCGCCGAAGAAGATGCCGATCGCGATCGAGACGGTCACGGCGAGGAGCACCACGAGGACGAGGGCCAGACAGCCCAGCCCGGTCTGCTCATTCGTCATCCGCATCACCCCCTTCCCCGTCCACCTCGTCGAACCCGTCGACCGCGTACGGCCCGGGCATGGCGTCCGTGTACGCGACCTCGCAGCTTCCGATCGAAGCGAGCCGCGTGACGGTCATGACGATGCCGCAGTACTCGCGGCGGTCTCGGTAGCGGTCGTTGAGCACGACCCTGGAGCCGACCCCGATCACAGCTCATCGCCGCCCTCGCTGCGCGCGATGGCCGCGCTCGCCCACATGGCGGCCTCCTCGAGCTTCGTCATGGCGAGCGACTTCTCGCGCGAGTCCGGGCACAGCCCCTCGATGGTGATCGCGAGCGACTTCGCCTCGGAGAGAATCGTCCGGTGCCGAGCGGCCTGGTCTGCCGTTGGAACCCGGTCGCAGCGGAAATTGGCCTCGATGGTCTCGACGTTCATGTCACATCCCCTTTTCCTGTTCTAGGATCCATGCCGCGCGCGCCGCGATCTCGAACGAGCGGTCGAGCGCCGCTTCCTTGAGCGCGGCCTTCATGCCGTCCATGTCCTCCTCGGGGAAGCCGGGCGGCGCGTAGAACCACAGCACGACCGCGTAGCCTGGCTCCTTCTCGTTCGGCCGCAGCCACTCCCACGAGGGCACCCACGGCCTCATGAGACCCTCGCGTTCCACGTGCCGAGGGCCTTCGAGATGAAATCGAAGTCCGAATTGTCGGCGCCTCTGGACCGGTGGAAAGTCTTGGTGCTCATCCCGCATCCGGTGCACACGACGTCCGATGCCAGAAACCCGTACTTATCGGACCAGACCCTGATGCGCCCCTCCTCGCCGCAATGCGGGCAGATCTTGACTCCCGCCCCAAAGAAATCCTTCAACGCTCAACCCTCCATCCCATCAGGCCCATATAGTCGGCGAGCCTTGACATCGCCGTCATGGGCATCGTCGCGCTCGCGGCCCTTCTCGAGAGCAGGCCGGTGCGCACCCATGCGGTCCAGCGGCCCGGCTCGCATCTCAGGTGCACCCGGCGCCTGCGGCCGCGCGGATCAATCAGCCTCATGGGCGCCATCGACCTCCCCGTCGCCCCGTCCGGGGCAGAGCGCGTCGCGTATCTGGTAGGAGAGGCCGTACAGCGCCGCCGACGCGTCCCCGGCGATGTCGGCGAGCGGCCCGGTCGCCTGCATGGAGAGGTCCATGAGGCCCTCTGCGTCCTCCTGCAGGCAGGCGGCGGTCTCCAACAGCTCCTCGTAAGCGGGGCGCCTGATCGGCTCGATGAGGGCCGCGAGCCTCGTGCACACGGCCGCGAGCGCCATCTGCCCCGGGATCTTGAGGTAGTCCTCTCCGTAGAGTGCGAGCCCGATCGCCGCCAGCTTCCCGTGGCCGGGGCGGTCCTCGACGGACCTCAGGGCCTCCGCGACGCGCCAGCGCTCGGAATCGCTGATCTCGCTACCGATCTTTGCCATGTCTCCTCCTTCTCGTCTCTGCGTGATGCCTCGCGTCGTAGCGAAGATGGCACGGCGCGCACATGGCCATGAGGTTCTCTTCGCTGCAGTCGGCGGGATCGTGGTTTAGGTGCGCGACCGTCAGGGTCCTTTTGTGCGTATCGAACGGCTCGCCAGGCTTGCGGCACTGTTTCCCGCACGCCTGGCACCTCCATCCCGCGGCATCCTTGACCGCACGCGCGATGCGCTCCCAATCGGCTGGATACTTCCAGCGCTCCATCGGCATCACTCAACCACCCTCGCACCGCATCCCGGGCAGTAGCGGAAATGCGCCTTGTAGGGCGGCTCGGTACCGAACCAGCCTGAATCGGCACCGAACATCATGCAGTAGCTGCACTCGGAGCAGACGAAGCATCCGCACTCGTCGTCCGGCTCGTCCGTGACGATCTCGGTTCCGTCCTCCTCGATGCGGACCGCGTACATCTCCGGCTCGTAGCGGCACGTGCGCTCGGGCCCCGTTCCATCAGTCATCTTTCCTCCCATTCGTCCTCGGGGCGCGCAGCCCCTTGTCCAGACACGCCCGGCAGGTCCGCTGCCGGTCGAACTCGGGCTTGAAGGTCTCCCCGCACACGGCGCACGCGCGTGGCCGCTTCCTCACGGACGAGGCAGCCATCTTCAGGCGCGCCAGGGCGAGCACGGCCTCCGCGGTCTCCCGGTCGCTCCACTCCTGCCCCATCCGGTTCATGACGCCCGCCTCCGCGTTCGTGACCAGCAGCAGGTTCGCCGGGTCGAAGTTCCTCAGGTCGTGGTCGCAGAAGATGATCTTCGTGCCCTTGGGCTGCGGCCTGCCGTGCGCCCGCTCCCATACCAGGCGGTGCTTCGGCACCCAGTTGTCGTGCGCCTGGCGGGTCCGGGATGGCCGGTGCGCGACCTTGACCTCGATGTAGCCGTCCCGCGTGACGCGCTCGCACCCGATGGGCAGGCGCGCGGCGTTGTGCGGCAGCTGCCCGGCCTTGAAGCGCGTGTCGCGCGTGCGCTCGATGGCCTCCGGGGTCATGAAGTCCTCTATGCGCCTTCCCTTATTCGACGGGGCGTTGCCCTTCTGGAAGCGCCCGCCGACCGTCCCGCTCCTGACGCCGCGGACCGCCTTGAAGTTCTTGATCTGCGGGCGCGTCAGCTCGATCCCGAAGCGATCCTTGAAGCCGGCGCGGATCTCCGCCTCCGAGTGCCCAGGGATGAAGGCGGTCATCCACTCGACCATGTCGGGTCGCTTGCGCCACCTGATCGCGACCGGCATCTCACGCCCCCAGCATCTTCGGCATCGCGCGGCGGTTCATGAGGCTGTCCTGCACCTGCACCGCCTTGAGCACCGTGTTGGCGTTGTCGATCGTGACCCCCGCCAGGTCGCTCACGGCCTTCGCGCGGTCCAGCTCTCGCTCAACGGCGTCCTCGTCGGCCATGTCCATGCTCATGAGCTGCCGCATCTCCGCGAAGAGGATGTCGTTCAGGCTGCCCAGGTTGGCCTGGCCCGCGCCCTTCGACTCGTCACTCGTCGACATTGCCGCCACCCTCCTCCCCGTCGCTCGAGGGCCTCCGGATGTCGGCGAAGCGGAAGCGGTCGGGCGCGATCATGCCCACCTGGCCGTCGCAGAACTCGATGACCGCGACCGGTATCGCGTGGCCGTTGTCCGCGAACTGGTAGAAGCCGTAGAAGGTGCCGTCGACGATGCCCTGCTTCGCATCGACGAGGACCGGTCTCGTGTTGCCCATGTCTGCTCCAATCTGTTGAAAACTCAGCCCCCTGTTGAAAATCGGAAAAGTTTTCAACAGAGAAAGAAGTGGCAAGAAAGAGAGGGTTTCTGGTTGAGAGGACTCCCATAGAGTGGTTTCACCCTTAAAGGGGTGAAACCACTATTGTTTTGTTTTGTCTTGTTTTGTTTTATGGTTCGCCATCGGTTTGAGAGTGGTTTCGGTTCTCGTAAACCGGTGGTTTTCGCAGTGGTTTCCTGAGTGGTTTTCGAGGTGGTTCATAGGCCGGTTTCGACCTCCTTGCGCTTCCTCGGGCGCCCGCCCTTGGCCCCGTTTGCTCGCTGCCGGCCGAAGTACTCGCCGTTGCGCATCATGCGCTGGCTGTAGACCTCGCCCTCCCCGTTCACGCGCAGCAGCCCGATCTCGACGAGCGCCTCCACGAACGCGCGGCAGTCCTCGACGGCCTGCATGTCCCCGAACGAGGCGCTCTGGAAGCGCAGGGCCTCGGCGACTACGTAGACGTCGTCCTCCTCGGCCATGGGCAGCGCGTGGCCGCTCGTGGCGGCCAAAAGCTCGCACAGAAGCCACCACCGGCCGTAGCCCTCGACGCCGAAGCGGCGCATGAGCTTGCGGCACCGGATGTCGCCGGCCGCGTTCGAGTCGTGCGGGAAGAAGGCCATGGGCTCGAGCGACCGGGCCTCCATGTCGGTGCGCGGATCTCCGCTAGGCATTGGGCACCTCCCCGTCGTACATGCTCCGCCTGGTCTCGAGGTTCATGCCCGGGTGCCTGGCGAGCAGCCAGCGGGCCATGAGGGACGAGTCCGAGTTGTTGATCGAGTACACGCGCACGGTCCCCTGGTAGTCCGTGAACGGAACGCCCACGGCCTTGTAGCGGCCCTCGTAGCGCTGGCGCTCGATGAGGTACTTCGTCGACACCCGCAGCCCGTGGGCGTCGATGGAGAGCGCCGTGAGCTCGAGCTCGCGCAGGACGTCGGGGTTCTTGCGGCACCACTCGGCGAACAGCTCGCGCCGGTCGGCGGCGCGCAGGGGCCACGGCCTCACGCGGGCGATCTCGTCTGCCATGACGGCCTCGACGGGCAGCGAGTAGTCATTCGTCCCCATCGGCCGGCTCCTTCCCGTTCAGGCGGTCGAGCAGCTTGTAGACGGCCTCCTCTATGCTCTGGCCGCACACCTCGCCCTCGATCTCGAGCGGGTACGGCGTGAGGTTCGGCATGGTCTCCAGCTCCCCGTCCGAGACGCTGGCGAACTGCACGAGCGCGCACGGCTTGCCGTCGCTGTCCGTCGCCGGCATGGCGGACAGCGCGATCATCTCGGGCGTCATGATTCGATCCCGAAGACGACCTCGTTGGCGGCGCTTGCGGCCGAGATCTTGTCGATGGCGGGCCCGTTGACGGAGCCCATGATGAGGGCACGGGCGGCGACCTTGGCCGCGGTGAGTCTCAGGGCCGGGTCCAGCCCTCTGAGGACGGCGCCGATGGCTGACCCGAGATCGGACGCCATCTCGATGATCTCCACCGCCGAGATCTCGCCGATCGCGCCCATGACGACCTCGCCGGACTGCACGCCGAACAGAACGACCGAGTCGAGGTTCTCCAGCTCCTTGACACCCATGGCGATCGTCACGACGGTGATGCGCCTGATCTTGACGTCCTCGTACTTCATTCCATTACCTTCTTCCATGTGACGAACTTCGCCTGCTCGTTGGTGCTGCCGCCCGTGCGGATGCCGCACTTGGGGCACTGCAGCCTCGTGACGTCCATGCCGGTCCTCTTCTCCACGGGCGCGCACCCGCACGCCCTGCAGGGCGGCATGTCGGAGAGCTCGAGGAACCTCCCCCTCATGCGACCACCCGATCCCATGTCGTCTCGATCCACTCGTCGATGCCGCGGCGGGAGATCCTCAGGTTGCGGCGCTGCGCCCCCTTCGACTCGGGGTGCACGTAGGCGGCGAGCCTGCCGCCGAAGATCGCGCCGCGGATCGTCTGCTCGCTCACCTGGGCGTAGCGGGCCGCCTCGGCGACGGTGAGCCAGCCGTGCTCGATGTCCTTCGCGCTCACAGCGACCACACCCAGCGGAAGAAGGCCGCGAGGAGCGCGGCGAGGCCGACGTACACGGGCCACCACCCGATGACGTCGAACAGGGCGCCCAGGGCGGCGCACGCGAGCGCGGGCAGGATGCCGCTCACGGACAGGACGATGAAGACGGCGAGGAACCAGTCGCGCCAACGCTCGTAAGGTGATAGAATGACGGTCGACATTCGACGCGAACCGAATGCACCGCCCGCCGCGAGTTTGGTCCTCCGGCGGGCATCTTTTTGCCTACCGGACGAAAAAGCACCGGTTAAAGCAGTGGTTTCCATAGGTAAAACCTCCGGATAATCTCGAATGGAATAATCAGTCTCGGGTTAGATGGCGCCGAGGAGCGCTGCGCACAAGAGCGCGATCATGGCCACGTCGGCCAGCAGGATCGCGGCCAGGGCGACGAGGAGCGCGATGCACACGCCGTCGCTGGGCATCTCCATCTACGCCACCTCCCGGCACGCCAGCTCGTCGAGCGTCTTGCCGAACAGGTCGCAGATCTGCTCGGCGCGGTCGAACGTCAGCGAGCGCTGGCCGTAGATCCAGCTCTTGAGCGAGCCGGTCGACACGCCGAGCGCCTCGGCCGTGTCCTCCGTGTTGAGCCCCGCGTCGACCATCCAGCTGCGGATGCGGCGTCCGACGTCCTGCTTGTTCATGTGGTGACCACCTCCAAATCGATACAAACCTTAGCTGCTATTGAAGCTTAGAGCTACTTTGTGTAGCTCCTTGCTCTGAATAGTAGCTACGTTTTGTAGCTATGTCAACAAAAAAGTAGCTGCGAGTTGAAAAATAGCTACAAACCGTATACGATTGCTTTATGAATTAGGAGGCCGTAATGAACCTTCAACTTATGAGGCTGCGGAAAGCCGCTGGTTATGCAAACAGAGATGATTTTGCTGATGCTCTAGGGGTGAATAGGGCAACATTTAAAGCGTGGGAAACAGGCAGGACGCGCCTCAAGCTCGAGGACGCCTGCGACATTGCCGACCTGCTACACTGCACGCTCGACGAGCTCGCCGGCAGGGACTTCCAGCCGGCCGCCTACTCGGATCCCCGCCAGCAGTCGCTCAACCACTGCTACTCCCTGCTCGACGAGAGGAGCAAGGACGACCTCGCGGGCATAGCCTCGACGTTCACGGCGGACGCGTCCCGCCTAGCCGTTAAATCAGGGCAAGATACTGGCGATGAGGCCGAGACGGTGAGGAGGGCGGTCTAGGTATTGGGTTGTTGCGGTTAAGGAGATAACTGTTTTCCTGGTCGAGAGACCTGCCAGTTGACTCCCATTTTCGCGAGGTCGCGGAAATGGGCAAAAGGGACAGAAGCGGCCCCGCGCGGGAACTTGGCGGAACGCGCACGGGGCCAGGAGCGGATGCAAGGAGCACCCATGGCTGATACTACCAAAAAACGCTCTAAGCTGGGACACAAGAAGGAGGTGCGGCCCGGCGTGTGGCGCGTCGAGGTCAGCTCCGGGTACCGCGCGGACGGATCGCAGCGCAAGGTCTACGGCACCGTCCACGGCACCGAGCAGGACGCCCAGGCGGAGATCTACCGGATCGCGCACCTCATGAAGCGCTACGTCGGGCTCGGGTCGGGCGCCACGCTCGACGAGTACTTCTGGTCGAGCTTCGCGCCCGGCAGGAGGGCCACGACGACGCGCGCGAACGCGGAGACGTGCGAGAGCGTGTACCGCTGCCATATCGCCCCGCACTTCGGGTCCTGGAAGCTCGAGGACATAGACAACATCGCCGTCCAGCAGTGGATCTACACGCTGCCGCCCCAGAGCGCGGACACCTACGCGCGCGTCATGCGCACGGTCATGAACCAGGCGCACTTCGACCACCTGATCGCGGAGTCTCCCATGTGGGACGCCTACAGCTTCAGGTACCCGCGCAAGGACCGCGCCCCGCTGCCCGTATGGACCTCCTTCGACGTCATGGACTGCATGGAGCGCCTGCGCGGGCACAGGCTGTTCCCGATCTGGCTCGCCATGGTCGGCGGGGGGCTGTCGAGATCCGAGGCGCTCGGGCTGGACTGGGAGGACTTCACGTTCTCGAGCGTGCTCGGGCTCGACGGCGCGGAGCACCACATGGCGTCGGCGGCGATCGGCCGCGCCTACACTTCGCGGGACGGCATGAAGGATCCTAAGACCTCGCGGCGCTACCGCCAGATCAGGATCCAGCCCCCGTTCTCCGACGAGCTCTACGCGGTCAGGGGCCTCGGGCCGATCTGCAAGGGCGCGAAGGGCGCCAGGATGTCGGCGAACTACCTGCCGAAGGTGTGGAAGAGGCTCTTCGAGCGCGGGGGCCTGCTCGAGGGCCTGCCGTTCGTCGGGATCAACCGCATGCGGGCCACCTACGCGACGCTCATGCAGAGCGCCGGCGTCGACAGCACCGTGATCAACGCGATGCAGGGGCGCTCCCGCGACTCGAGGGTGCTCTACTCCAACTACCTCGCGCCATACCCGTCGACGTTCGAGCATGCGGGTCGCGCCCTCACCGGAGTTTTATGCACGGGAGGGGCCGCGCCGGCGCCGCAGGCCCGCGCCCTTAGCTGACCTTAGCTGACGCGTAGCGCGAAAACGAAAAAAGCTCGGGGGCCTTTCGGCTCCCGAGCTGGTCTTTCGTGGTGGGCGTTACAAGATTTGAACTTGTGACCTCTTCCGTGTCAGGGAAGCGCTCTCCCCCTGAGCTAAACGCCCGTTCAGGTGGTGCGCTCTTCAGCGCGAGGAATAATATACCGAAGCCCATCGGGTCTGTAAAGCACTTTTTCAAAAAAATTTTGCCAGCGCGAGATCGACCGCAAAACGCCAGCTCAGAAGCATGGGCTCACCCTGGCCCGAATCGCTTCGCGCACACTTCTTGCGCTCCCCTACTTATCCGAGATCGGCAGATCCTCTCCGATCTCCATGTTCTCGAACGTGCGCTCCATGAACTCGTCGTCGAAATGGGTGTCAACATACACCTCGAACGGATTGCGCGGCGGCACGTCGCGATGCCGCTGGCCGGCTCGCCAGAAGCACGCGAGCGTCATGACGATGTCCAGCACCATGAAGACCGACAGCGCCCCGACGACGATCCGCTGCTGGCGCGTCGTCGGCTCGCCGATGCGGAAAATCAGCTCGGGCATGATCGCCTTGCACCACACCAGGCCGATCACGCCCCACATGGCCAGAAACCGCCATGCGATCCACTGGGTGATGTGGTCCGGCAGCCCCAGATACGTCCACGACTGCAGGTCCGCGAAATGCTCCATGCTCCAACCGGCGCACTGCTCGAGCGTGCCACCAAGGGCCGCCGAGATCAGAAAGATCTGCCACCAGGGCCGCTCGCGCACCTGCCAGAGGCACAGCGTGAGCAGCACGGCCCCCAGGCCGTACAGAGGCGAAAAGGGGCCCCATACGAGCCCCACGCGGCTCTCCACGATACCGAACACGGCAAACGTGTAGATGGTCTCCAGCACGAGCCCTAAAACCGAGGCGATCAGGAAGATGATGATGTATTGGTACAGCGACGGAGTGCACGTCTCGAGATACTGGTTGCGCAGATACCGACGCGAGTCGACCACGAACCGGCGCTGCTCCTTGGCGAGCACCGCCCGGCGCCGCCGGTGTCCAAACCGCTCGGATTCGCGCCACGACGCGCCCGCATAGACGCTCTCGTCGATCGTGCCGTCCGAGAGCATGCGCTTGAACAGGCGACCGGATCCGTGAGAATCCTGGTATTTCTGGACAAACCACCCGATTGCCCGCGCAATCAGGAAAACGAGGACGACAAAGACGAGGATCCGAAACACGACGCTCTTTCCTTCAGATGCCAACACTCAATGTAGTGCATAGTAGTGCGTAAACGGCCGGTTGAAAACTTTTTCAGATTTCCCCTTGCGAAGTCTTTAGAATTCGCGTATATTACTTTCTCGCAAGCGGACATGGCTCAGTTGGTAGAGCACAACCTTGCCAAGGTTGGGGTCGCGGGTTCGAGCCCCGTTGTCCGCTCCATCGCGTGATTCGGGCCGATTTTTAAAATCGGCCCTTCTCATATAGATGGCGAAGTGGCCAAGTGGTAAGGCAGAGGCCTGCAAAGCCTTTACCCCCGGTTCGAATCCGGGCTTCGCCTCCAGACCGTCTCAGGGGCCCCGCGCGGGCCCCTTTTCGTAAGCCCGCAAGTTCGGGCCCATCGCACCATCCTATATGTAGAACATCCGAGCCGCCTCGGCGCCCCTCTCGCCCAGGACTCCCTTCGCTCATACGAACCATCTTGCCGGCGTCCGCAGGCGCTCGACCGAGCTTCCTATGCGGCGGGCTTCAAGAGCTTGATCAGGCGCACGAGCGTGCCTCGCGCGTCCTCGCGACGCCTCACCTCGACGCTGTCGACAAGCATGCGCATGAGCTTGATGCCCCGCCCGCGCTCCTCGCTCTCGTCGGGCTCCTCGTCCGCCGCGATCTCGAAACCCTGGCCGCTGTCACGCACCTCGACGACCACGCGGTCGGGATAGGCCGCGACGAGCATCATGCACCCCTCGCCCCCGTTCGCATGGTCATAGGCGTTGGACAGCGCCTCGCCCGCCGCCAGCGCCACATCAAAACGGTCGCTGTCGTCCATGTGCAGGGCCGAGATCATGTCTGATACGCGATGGCGGTAGTACCCGAGGTTCTCGACGCCCCGCTGGATGGAGATGCTTTTGCTCCACAGGGGCATGACACCGGGCTTCAGCAGCGGGACCGGAGGCCGGGCGGCAGCGGTCACGTGCAGCGCGTCGATCAGGCGCGCGATCTGCATGGAGCGCGTCACCCCGGGAGACGTGTTGACGAGCGAGAGCAGACCGCCCATCTGCGCGAGTCTTCGCGAGCGGGACAGCAGGCACGCGAGTCCCGAGGAATCGATGAACGTCACGCCCTTGCAGTTGACGAGGATACGCCGAACGCCGGAAGCGACCAGCGCGTCGATCTGATCGCGCAGGGACGCGACCGTGCTGATATCGATATCGCCGGTCGGGGTGATCACCGCTATGTCGTTCCACTCGTTCATACGGTCATGGTTCCCCGCACGGGCGCGCTCTATTCACCACCGCAGGCGAAAGGCGCGATGGCGTCCGCGCATCGCGGTCACCCCGGGCGCAGGCCCCCGCTCATTCATGAATCAATAGAGCCGGTTTTATCGTTTGCCCAGGATTCGCTGCCTGACACCCCCGTTCATTCATGAATGAACGGACCGGGCTCCCCGGAAACGCTGGTCGAAGCGTCCCATCCCAGATCGCCCCGCGCCGGTCGCCCTCATCGAACGTACGTATACGGCACGCCGCCCCGTCGAGAGTACGCCATAGGCACGTTTTCGAGCGAAAAACGTGCCTATGGCGTACCGTCGACGGGGCGGTGTGACTATAGCGTACTCTCGATCGCCCCGTCCGCTATGCCCTGCGCTCGGGCCTGGACCGGCATCGGCAAAGAGGCCGGCTCCCCTAGCCGTCAGTCCCGCCCACCGTGTCGAAGCGCAGCGCCACGAGCGCGATATCGTCATCGAGGGCCGATCCGCTGAACGCGTCGAGCTCGGCGAGCACTTCCTGGCACAGCCCCTCGACCCCGTTGACCGACGCGCGCAGCAGCACGTCGAACAGGCGGCGCTCCCCGAAGAACTGGCGGTCGGCGCTGCGGGCCTCGATGGCGCCGTCGGTGTACATGAACAGGATGTCGCCCGGCGAGAACGAGAACACGCCCCCCTCGTACACCATGTTCTCGAACGCCCCGACCACGCCCGACTGCACGGACAGCAGCTCCATCTCGCTCGCATTCGACGCATCCTGCGCGCCCGGGTGACCGGGATGGATCAGCACGGTCGGCGGATGGCCGGCGGAGCAGTAGGCGGCCGTGCCGGTGCGCAGATCGATCTTGGCCACGAACATCGTCGCGAACGTCTCCACGCGCGAGAAGCTCATGAGCATGCTGTTGAGCGAGCGGACCATGTCGCGCGGGTTGGCACCCTCCCACGCGTACGCCGTGAGCGCCGTCTTGACGAGCGCCGACATCGACGCCGCCTCCACGCCCTTGCCCGACACGTCGCCGAGGATCATGACCGCGCGGTCGTCCGGCAGGCGGATGAGCGTGTAGAAGTCGCCGCCCACGAGAGCCTGACGGGTGGCGGACGAGTAGAGCGAATCGGCCGTGATGCCCGGCACCTGACCCAGGCTGTTGCGCATGCCGACCTGCAGCGTCTGGGCGATGCGGCGCTCGGAGTTCGTCTGGCGCAGGCCGTGCGTCATGATCTCGATATCGTGCGCCAGACGCACGAGGTAGTCGTATTCGATGTCGTCGATCGGCTCCTGCGTGCTGTCGCGCAAAAGCAGCATCATGAGCGGCACGCCGTCTGCGTAGCCCGCCTCCTCATGGATCTCGTTGCCCTCGCTGTCCACCACGCCGGGCGGCAGGCTCTCGCGCAGATCGAAGAACACGCCCTGGCTGGGCAGGCCCCGCGACGCCAGCCACTCCCCCGCCCAGGTCGTCTGGTCCACGCGCACCAGCCGCACGGTCTTGAGGTCCTCGGGCGAGGTCGACCAGGCGCTCTGCTCGCGCACGAACGACATGCGCGCCGCCGGGTCCACGCGCGCGGCGGGGGTGGTCGTGGAGAAGAACATCTCCTCGATCGAACCGGGCAGGCACACGCGGCTGCCGCCCTCGAAATCGATGTAGTAGCAGCCGCGCTCATGGTCGTACGGCACCGCGCAGGTCCTGCACTGCAGCACGCGGTGCACCTCTTCCGAGACGGCACGCCAGACGGACGCATGGTCGCCGTCCTGCCCGAAGATGAACTCGCGCATGCGGTTAAGCGAGCGCGTGAGCTCCTCGGTGCGCTGGGCGCGCAGGCTGCTCACGAGGCTGACGAGCTCGATCGACAGGTAGTCGCAGATGACCTCGAGCACGCGGGCGTCGAGCGAGCGTGGGCGGCGCGGGCGCTTCCAGCCGAGCTCCAGGATGCCCAGGACCTGCGTGCCGAAAAACACCGGAACCGCGATGAGCGTCCGGTACGGCGGCACGTTCTCCACGCGCAGCTTCGTGCTCACGTGCGTATCGATGTCGTAGAAGATGCTCGACTCGATGCCCTGGCCGTAGGCGGCCGGCGCGATGGTGAGGTTGCAGGGGCGCTGCTCATGCAGAACGTAGGTGGGGATGCCCGCGCCGTACGGGATGAACTCGGGCACGTAGTCGCGCGCCAGCCCGTAGCTGATGCCGCGCAGCTTGAACCCGCCGCTCTCCGAGAAGTAGATCGACGAGCCGTCCGCGTCGAGCGTCTCGACGATCTTGTTCAGCACCGCGTCCAGAAGCGAGGGAAGGTCCTTGGAGCCGGCGGCCGTCATGATGACCGACAGCGTGCCCGAAAGCCGTCTGTTGACCGCCTGGAGCTCCGAGAAGAGCCGCTGGGTCTGCCGGTCGTGGGAATACTGCTCCTCGAGGCTCCTGATGACCACGAGCACGCGATGCGCAAGCATGCCGCCCATGCCGAGCGAGCGCGGCGACACCTCGGAGGCGCGGACGCGGACGGGGATGAACGAGCCGTCGAGCAGCTTGAGCATGCACGTGTTGTCCTCGCCGTCGAGCGAGAACGGCAGCCTGTGGCCGCCCGCGCGCTCAAACAGGTTGCTGTAGAGCAGGTCCTTGATGTCTTGACCGACGATGCCCTCGCGCTCCTCGATCACCAGCGCGCTCATCTGCTCGTTCACATGGAGCACGGTTCCGTCGAGACTGCAGAGCGCCACCGCGTCGCTGGTCAACTCGACCAGACGGGCGAGTTCGGCAAACTCCTCACCGACCATGGATTCCATGCGCACCTCCGATCCGGCGGACGCGAAGCGCCGCCCAGAACTTGTATCGCAGTATAGTCGACTTGGTCGATCGGTAACAAAAAAGCCTCCCAAAGGAGGCTTGACACTCGATGGTGTCGGAGGCGGGACTTGAACCCGCAAGACCGAGAAATGGTCACTAGCACCTCAAGCTAGCGCGTCTGCCAATTCCGCCACTCCGACTTGCCTTTCAGCGAGAAAGATATTAACCCAAAGTCTCCCGCACGCGCAAGTACTTTTTTGAGAAATTTGGAAATGATTGCACGAGCCGTACAGTTCCGCAGGTCACAGGCCATTTCCCCGCGTCCAAGACGCAGGGCACCATCAGTCCGCAAGCTCCGCCTCTCCCAGATGGGCGAAGCCGTCGGCATCGATATGGAGCTGCTCGATGCGCTGGTTGCCCACATAGGCATAGCTGCCGAACAGATACGGGATGACCGGGCAGTCCTGCGCGACGATATCCTCCGCCTCCTGCAGCCTGCTCGTGCGCTCCCCCTCGCTTCCCGTCGACCGCGCCTCGTTGATGCAGGTGTCCACCTGCTCGTTCGCATAGCGGGAGAAGTTGTACGCGCTGAGCGACGCCGAATGGAACAGCGGGTACAGCACGTTGTCCATGCTGGCGAAATCGCACGACCAGTCGTAGCGCCCCAGCATGAACGAGCCGGAGCGGTAGCGGACGTAGAGGTCCTCGAAGGGCAGCTCCTCGAGCTCGCAGGCGATACCCACCGCGGAGAGGCTCTCGGCGATCTGCTCCATGGCGTTTCTCTGCCCGCTGTCCTCGCCGTAGGTGATTGTCAGCGTGACGTCGCGCACGCCGCCCGCACCCGCCGGGTACAGCTCGTCGAGCAGCTCCTCGGCCGCGTCGTTGTCATGGATGCAGTACGGCCAGGCGCCCTCGCGGTACCCCGGGACCACGGGCGCGACGATGCCGTCGGCGGGCATCCGCGCATCGCGGTAGACGCGCTTGGAGATCCCGTCGCGGTCGATGGCGAGCGAGATCGCACGGCGGAAGCGCACATCGTCCAGCGGGGCGACCGAGGTGTTGCAGACCAGATACGACACGACCGGCGACACGCCGAGCACGCAGCGGCGTCCCGACGTGATCCTCAGGCGCTCGTCGTCGGAGGACTTCCAACTCGCCGCGTTGGCGTCGACGCTCTCGATCGGGCACGGCGCCAGCGTGGCGTCACCGGCCTCGTAGGCACGATACGCGTCGCCCACGCTGTCGTAGAACGTGAAGCGGACCGTGTCGATCGTCGTGACGGTGCCCGCGTAGTCGAGAAAGCGGGACAGCTCGATCTGCGCGGACTGGCCGTCCCACGCCTCGGTCATCTTGTAGGGACCGTTGCCCACCGGCATGAGCGAGAACGCCTCGGCGTCCGCGTCGGCATCGTCCGGCACGGGCACCAGGCAGTGGTGCGCGCACACATAGGGGAAGTCGGCATAGGCAGACGACAGGCGGACCACAAGCGTGCGGTCATCGGGGCAGGTGATGCCCGACAGCTCGCTCGCGCGCCCCTCGCGCAGGTCCTGATAGCCCTCGACGAGCGAGAGCAAGAAGGAGACGTTCGAGGCGCCCAGCACCCCTGCGGCGGCGCTCGACGGATTGGCGATGCGCTCCCATCCGCGCTTGAAATCCTGCGCGCGGACCGCCTCTCCGTTATGAAAGTAGGCCTCGCGGATGGTGAAGGTGAATTCGCGCTGGTCCTCGGATGCCGTGTAGCTCTCGGCGGCGAGGCAGGTGAGCACACCGTATTCGTAGTCGTAACGCATGAGCGGGTCGAACAGCTGGAAGCAGATCTGGGCGCCCGCCTCGTCGACGGCGTTGAACGGATCGATGCACAGCGGCTTGACCGACGAGACGGCGATGGCCCCCTCGCGCGGATCGCCGCCCTCGAGTTCGGCGGACCCTTCCCCGCCCCTCAGATCCGTGCATCCCGCAAGCGCCAGAGCGCCCGCCGCGGCTATCGTCGCGCGCAGCAGATCCCGACGGCTCATCACACGAATATCCGATCGCATAGAGGCTCCTCACTCAAGGTTTTGGACATTGTAGCAATTCGCGCGCACCTCCACCGAACCCCCTATCATCGGGCCGCACGGCCCACGCGCACAAGATGGCGCCCCGCGGCGACCGCCAACAAAAAGGCCCCGGCTTCTTCAGCCGGGGCCTCAAGCGACCTGGACAGGCGCGCATCGATCCTAAAGATCGATATGGGACTCCTTGATGGGATACGGGGCCGCGAAGTGGCACGCGCAGAAGTGCCCGGGCTCGACTTCCTTGAAGTCGGGCTGCTCGGCGCCGCAGATCTCCTTGGCGATCGGGCAGCGCGTGTGGAAGCGGCAACCGCTCGGGGGATCGATCGGCGAGGGCGGATCGCCCGCGAGGATGATGCGGCGGCGGGACTTCATCAGGTCAGGGTCCGGGATGGGGGCCGCCGACAGGAGCGACTGCGAGTACGGATGATGCGGCTCGGCGTACAGCGTCTTCCAGTCGGAGAGCTCCACGATCTTGCCAAGGTACATGACGGCCACGCGGTCGGAGATGTGCTGCACGACGGACAGGTCGTGCGCGATGAACAGGTACGCTGTGCCGAACTGCTTCTGGAGCTCCTTCAGCAGGTTCAGGACCTGGGCCTGGATGGACACGTCGAGCGCGGAGACCGGCTCGTCGCAGATAATGAGCTTGGGATGCAGCGCGAACGCGCGGGCGATGCCGATACGCTGGCGCTGGCCGCCGGAGAACTCATGCGGGTAGCGGTTGATGTGCTCTGGGTTCAGGCCGACGATGTCGAGCAGCTCGCGCACGTACTTGTTGCGCTCGGATGCGCTGCGACCGTCGCCGTGGATCTGCAGCGGCTCGGAGATAATCTCGCCGATCGTCATGCGGGGGTTCAGGCTCGCATACGGATCCTGGAAGATGAACTGCATCTGACGGCGAAGGTCCTTGAGCTCGCGCTTGTTCATCTTCGAAACGTCGCGGCCCTCGAAGTAGACCTTGCCCGATGTCGGCCGCGTGAGCCTCATGATGGAACGGCCCGTCGTGGACTTGCCGCAGCCGGACTCGCCGACCAGGCCCAGCGTCTCGCCCGGCATGATCTCGAAGCTCACGTCGTTGACGGCAGAGACCTTCTTGGCGAAGCGGCCCGCGAACACGCCGGACTCCGCAGGGAACTCCTTGCACAGATGCTCGACCTTGAGCAGAGGGGTGTTCTCAGCCATTTATGCCTCCTTCTTCTCGGTCGAGGCGGCCTTCTGGCGCGCTGCCAGGTCGGCACGCGTACGGGAGTTCTCGGGCGCGAACTTGAGGAAGTTCGGGTCGTCGGCGAAGTGGCACGCGGAGTAATGGCCGGTCTCGGTCGTGATGTGGCCGGGGACCTTCTCGTGGCAGACGTCGACGGCATACGGGCAGCGCGGGGCGAACGGGCAGCCGCTCGGCAGGTTCACGAGCGACGGCGGGTTGCCCGCGATCGGGGTGAGCTCCTTCTTCTCCTCGAGCGCGTGGTCGGGAATGGAGCGGATGAGGCCCCAGGTGTAGGGATGGCGGGAGTCGTAGAAGATCTCCTCGGCCGTGCCGAACTCCACGGGACGGCCCGCATACATGACCATGATCTTGTCGGCCATGTCGGCCACGACACCCAGATCGTGCGTGATCATGATGATGGCGTTGCCGTTCTTCTGCTGCATCTCCTGCATGAGCTCGATGATCTGCGCCTGGATGGTCACGTCGAGCGCCGTGGTGGGCTCGTCGGCGATCAGGATGTCGGGGTCGCAGGCGAGCGCCATGGCGATCATGACGCGCTGGCGCATACCGCCGGAGAACTGGTGCGGATACTCGTTCACGCGCTTCTCGGGCTCGGGGATGCCCACGAGGTCGAGCAGCTCGGTGGCGCGCTTGAGCGCCTCGGCCTTGGAGTAGCCGCGGTGCAGGCGCAGGCCCTCGCCCACCTGGCGGCCGATCTTGTAGACCGGGTTCAGGGAGGTCATGGGGTCCTGGAAGATCATGGCGATGTCGTTGCCGCGGATATGCTGCATCTCCTCCTCGGACATCTCCAGGATGGAGTGGCCGCGGTAACGGATGTCGCCGCCCTCGATCTTGCCCGGGGGCATCTCGATGAGGCCCATGATGGTCATGTGCGTCACCGACTTGCCGGAACCGGACTCGCCCACCACGCCGAGCGTCTCGCCGCGGTCGAGCGTGTATGACACGCCGTCGACCGCGTGGACGATGCCGTCTTGGGTATGGAAGTACATCTTGAGGTTGTCGACCTCGAGCAGGTGCTGGCCCTCAGGAACCGGCTGCTCCTTGAGATCGACCCAGTCGTTCTTACGCTTTGCCATTATGCATCCTTCATCTTGACGTCGAGGGCGTCACGCAGACCGTCGCCGAGCAGCGTGAACGCAAGCACCGTGGAGAGAATCGCCAGGCCGGGCAGGACCATGAGCCAGGGCTCGGTCTGCAGGTACTGCTGACCGGACTGGATCAGCGTGCCCCACGAGGGATCGGGCGGAACGACGCCCATGCCGAGGAACGACAGCGCGGACTCGGTCAGGATGGCGCCGCCGATGTTCATGGTCGCGTAGACAACGATGGAGGCCACGGAGTTCGGGAAGATGTGGCGGGCGATGATGCGGATGTCGGAGGCGCCCATGGCGCGCGCCGCGTCGACGTAGTCGTTCTGCTTGACCGACAGGATCGCGGAGCGGAACACGCGCGCGATGCTCGGCCAGCCGAGGATACCGATGGCGATGAACACGTTTTGAATGCCGTTGCCGATGACCGCGATCATGGCGATGACGAACAGTGTGTAGGGGAACGCCAGGAAGATGTCGGCCAGACGCATGATGATGGTATCCCAGATGCCGCCGTAGTACGCGGCGATGGCGCCCATCACGAGGCCGATGGCGGTGGAGATGCCGGTGGCGACCACGCCGACGGTCAGCGAGATGCGCGCACCGTAGATGACGCGGGACAGCACGTCGCGGCCGAGGGTGTCGGTGCCGAACGGATGCTCGAGCGACGGCGGGAGGCGCGACTCGGCGGCCATGTTGGCGGCCGTCGCGTTCGGGTCGCCCAGGACCTGGGGCACCCACAGGTCGGCGGAAAGCGCGATCACGATGATGAACAGGATCCAGATCGCGGCGATCACCGCAAGCTTGTTCTTCTTCAGGCGTCCGAGCGCGTCGCCCCACAGGGTGCGGGACTTGCCGCTATCGGCGGATGCGACGCCGCCGTGCTCGACGGCGATGGAATCGGCATACGCCTGTGCGTCGGGACGCGAAACGGGGTAATTCATATGCGCTGCCTCCTAGCCCTCGTTCTTAGAGCTGCCGAGCCTGATGCGCGGATCGAGGAAGGCGTAGCTCACGTCTACGATAAGGTTGATGACCATGACCACCACGACGATGACCGTGACCGAGCCCATGACGATGGGCCAGTCGCGCTGGGTGATGGCGACGTAGGTCTCGCGGCCGATACCGGGCCAGGAGAACACCGTCTCGGTCAGGATGGCGCCGGCGAGCATGGCGCCGAAGTCCATGCCGACGTAGGTGACGACCGGGATGAGCGCGTTTTTGAGCGCGTGCTTGCGGATGATCGCGCCCTTGGACAGGCCCTTGGCCTTGGCCGTGCGGATGTAGTCCTGGTTCATGACGTCGAGCAGCTGCGAGCGCATGATGCGCGCGGTGTAGGCCGTCGACACGGAGGCCAGCGTGATGGCGGGGAGGATGTAGTACATCCAATCCGGATACAGGGCGCGCGGTCCGGAGACGCCCGAGATCGGCAGCGACACGGCACCGCCCGTGACGTCCTTCAGCCAGATGCCGAAGATGAGCTGAAGCAGCATGCCGAGCCAGAAGGCGGGCATGGCCACCAGCAGGGACGTGACCAGGGTCACCAGGACATCCCAGAACGAGTATCGCTTGATCGCCGATATGATGCCGGCGCCGATACCCACTATCGCCTCTATCACGATGGCCACGAGCGCCAGCTGCACCGTGTAGGGGTACTTCTGCAGGATGATGCTCGAGACCGGCGTACCGCGCTGGTACGAGGTGCCGAGGTCACCCTGGAGCAGATCGGTCAGATAGTTGACGTAGCGCTTGGGCATGGACGTCGGAATCGTGTCGCCGTTCTCATCGTAGATGATGTTGCCATCGGCGTCGGTCTCGATAAGACCATGGGCGGCACGGATGTTCATCTCCGTCGTCGGATCGAGCTTCCTCTCACCGGCGATCAGCTTGATCGGATCGCCCGGCACGACGTTCTGCATGATGAATAGAATCAGCGTCACGCCAAGGAAGACGGGGATGAACTGTAGGATTCGCTTGGCGATGTACTTGATCACAGCGATACCCTCCCTCATCTGGTTCTTACAGCGCGCCGCGGCACAGCTCATCGACCCCTGTCGCGGCGAAATTACAAGTATAGGGCAAACACTGCATCAAGCGAAAGTACAACGTGTTAGCTACAGGGGTCTAACACAACAAACAGGACACCGCCACATTGACGGTGTCCTGCTTAACATCACATGTGCTGGATTTTACCCATGCGTTTCATGCAACTAGGCGAGCTCAGCAGTCTCGAAGTGCGGGATGGTCTGAGCGTCGTAGTTGAAGCTCGCGAGGCGCTCGGTACCAACGTAGTTGTGGGCGTAGAACATGATGGGGATGACCGGCATGTCGTTGCCGATGGTGGCGCAGATCTCGCGATAGGCGGCCTTGCGCTCCTCCTCGTCGTTGATCTGACGGGCGGCCAGCAAGGCGGCGTCGACATCGGGGTTGTTGTACGGGCCGTAGTTGTTGTCCGCGGTGCTGAAGAAGTTCGGGTACAGGAAGTTGTCCATGGTCGGGTAGTCAGCTGTCCAGCCGAGGCGGGCGAGCTGGAACTGACCGGTGGACAGGTTGTTCAGGTAGGTGGCCCACTCGGTGGTGTTCTGGGTCACCGTGATGCCCACGGCCTCGAGGTCGGCCTGGATGGAGGACATGATGTCCTCATGACCGCCGTCGCCGTTGTAGTCCAGCGTCACGTTGATGCCACGGGAGCCGTCCTCGCCCGCGGGGTAACCGGCGGCGTCGAGCTCCTCGGCAGCCTTCTCGGGATCGTAGGTGCAGGCGGCCCAGACATTCTGCTCGTTGTCGTCGATGGACAGCGGCATGATGGAGTTGGCCGCCTCACGATAGCCCTCGTACAGGGTGTCGACGATGTTCTGGCGGTTGATGGCGTAGGAGATGCCGCGACGGACGCCGGCGTTGGAGAGCACCGGGTCGTTGAAGTTGACGACCAGGTAGTAGGTGGACAGCTCGGTACCGGTGAGGCACTGCTTGCCCGGGGTGACGGTGAAGCCGTCGTCGGACAGGCCGTACTGGTCGATGGTGTCCTGGATCTGGCCGGTGGGGATCATCGCGAAGTCGATGGAGCCGGACTGCAGCTCACGGAAGGCGACGTCCGGGTCGGCCTGGATGGAGAAGTACACGCCGTCGAGCTTGGGCGCCTCGCCGTAGTAGTCGTCGAAGCGGGAGACGGAGATGTACTGGTTGTGCTGCCAGGCCTCGTCCATCTTGAAGGGGCCGTTACCGATGGGCTGCTCGAGGAACGACGCGGGGTCGTCGAGAGCGGCCTGCGGAACGGGCACGAGACCCGGGTGGCAGCAGACGGCCACGAAGTCGCCCATGGGGTTGGTCAGCTGGACCTGGAAGGTCAGCTCGTCGGGGCAGGTGAGGCCGGTGATCTCGGTGGCCTCGCCGGCAGCCATCTCGGCGTAGCCGGCGACAGGGGCCAGGTGGTAGCCGATCTCGGACGGGGCAGACATGGTGCCGTCGGCCAGGCGCTCCCAGCCGCGCTTGAAGGAAGCGGCGTCAACGGGGTCGCCGTTGTGGAAGGTCATGCCCTCGCGCAGGTGGAAGGTGTAGGTCAGGCCGTCCTCGGAGACCTCGGGCAGGTCGGTGGCGCACATGGCCTTGGGCTCGTTGGTGTCCCAGTCCCAGGTGACGAGACCGTCGAACACGGCGCGCACGACCGCGGTGCCCTGGTTCTCCTGGGCGTTGTACGGGTCGATGTAGGCGGGCTCGGACAGGTAGAAGCTCATGACGTTGTCGCCCGAGGCGCTGCTGTCGGTAGCGGTGCCGGAGCCGGAGCTTGCGGTGTTGCCGCCGTTGGAGCAACCGGCAAGCGCAGCGAGTGCGCTGGTAGCGAGAGCGCTGCCCACGAAGGCGCGACGACCCATGGGCTTGTTGAAGATTTCAGCCATGCCATCCTCCTTAAAACAGTTCAGAAGCGGGACCTGTGCGGTCCCTCCCCTACGACGCGATCATAAGCGGGGTGCTCAGGCTGTGATTGCACCCCTGACGCGATGGTCCCTAATGTACCGCAACTTTTGCATAATAAAGTGCTCAATTTGGTTCAATGCGAGATTTTCTTTAGCAAATCGGAGCATTCGCAGGTCACATCTGCATACTTTTAGCGGTTTGTAACATTTCTGTAACCTAGAGAGGCCGAACCTCGTCATGCGGGGCGCCACACTAAAAAGCCGCCCGAAGTCTCCCCCGGACGGCTTGCAAGAAACTGGATTGAAGGCGTTCGCTTAGATGCCCACGATGCCCTGCGGGAAGAAGAACATCGCCAACACGATGCAGATCGCGAACACGACGGCAACGATAACCGTCAGCTTGTCGAGATTCTGCTCCATGATGCCGGTCGCGGCGCTGGAGTTGTACAGCGAGCTGGCGATCATGTCGGAGACGCCGGTGCCCTTGCCGGAGTGCATGAGGACGAGCGCGATGAGCGCGAGCGTGGACAGTGCCCACACGATGAACAGGATGATCTGGAACGGACCCATGAGTCGTAATCTCCTTCTACGTACGTTCGAACAGTCCGTATGGTACCACACCTGAACCCGCCGCACGCAATCGCCACGGGTTAAGGGGCTGAAACGAACCCGTCCCCAACCAACCCCTAAGCAGAAGGGGGTCGCCAGCAGACGCTGACGACCCCCCTTTCGGATCGATGGGTTGGAACGAACCCGTCCCCAACCGACCGTCTATTCGGTGGCGAGGATGCGGCCGGTCATTTCGGCCGAGGGCTCCAGGCCTGCGAGCGTGAGCATCGTCGGGGCGATGTCGGACAGGCGACCGTCCTCGATGCCGGTGAGCTTAGCTGCCGGATCGACCACGATGAACGGCACGCGGTTGGTGGTGTGCGCCGTGAACGGGTGCTTCTTGCCCTCGGCGTCGACATCGAACATGTGATCGGCGTTGCCGTGGTCGGCGGTGATGAGCGCGAAGCCGCCCTTGGCGAGGATGGCCGGGATGACCTTGGACAGACCGTCGTCAACAGCCTCGACCGCCTTGACGGCGGCGTCGAACACGCCGGTGTGGCCGACCATGTCGCAGTTGGCGTAGTTGACGATATAGAAGTCCGCGCGGTCCTCGTTGATCGCCTCAACGAGCTTCTCGGTGACCTCGGGCTCGCTCATCTCGGGCTGCAGGTCGTAGGTGGCCACCTTCGGCGAGGGCACGAGCACGCGCTCCTCCCCCTCCTTGGGCTCCTCGACGCCGCCGTTCAGGAAGAACGTGACGTGCGCGTACTTCTCGGTCTCGGCGGTATGCAGCTGCTTCAGGCCGGCCTGGGCGATGACGTCAGCAAGAACGTTCTCGGGGAACGTCTTGGGGAACGCCACCTCGACGTTCTTGAAGGTGTCGTCGTACTCCGTCATGGTCACGAAGTGCGAGAGCTTCGGCGCGACCTTGCGCTCGAAACCATCGAAGTCGGTCTCGGTGAAGGCGCGCGTCATCTCGCGGGCGCGATCGGGACGGAAGTTGAAGAACACCATGGCGTCGCCGTCGCGCACGCCCTCGTTGTGGCAGGCGAACGGCTCGATGAACTCATCGCCGCGCTCATCCTTCTCGTAGTAGGCGCGGACGCCCTCGACCGGATCGGTCTCGGTGTCGGAGGGCAGCGTGATGACGTCGTAGGCGCGCTCGACGCGCTCCCAGCGGTTGTCGCGGTCCATGGCCCAGTAGCGGCCGGAGACCGTGGCGATGCGGGCGTCGACCTCGGCGTAGGCGGACAACGCCTCGAGGTTCTGCTTCAGCGTCTCGATGTAGCCTGCACCGGAGTGCGGGTCGACGTCGCGGCCGTCCATGAAGCAGTGGAAGCGGATGCGCTTGACGCCGTGGATGGCGGCGATGGCCGACAGGTTCTCGCCGTGGCGCTGCATGGAGTGGACGCCGCCCGGGGACACGAGACCCAGCAGGTGCAGCGTGCCGCCGTTCTTGGCGACGTCGTCCATGGCGTGGGCCAGCGTCTCGTTCTCCTGGATGGAGCCGTCCTTGATGGAGTTGTTGATGCGGCTGAGCTCCTGGAAGACGATGCGCCCGGCACCGATGTTCAGATGGCCGACCTCGGAGTTGCCCATCTGGCCGTCAGGCAGGCCGACGTCCTCGCCCGAAGCGCCGAGCGTGGTGTGCGGGTACTGCTCGTACAGGCTGTCGAGAAACGGCGTGTTCGCGGCAGCGACGGCGTTGTCGGAGCCCTCAGGGGCCAGGCCGCAGCCGTCCATGATCACGAGCAGGGCAGGAAGATGCTTGGGCACGGTCTACTCCCCCGCCTTCTCAACCATGGCGGCGAAGTCAGCGGCCTTGAGCGAGGCGCCGCCCACCAGCGCGCCGTCGACGTCCTCCTTCTCGAGGAAGCCGGCGATGTTGCCGGGCTTGGCGGAGCCGCCGTACAGCACGCGGATGCCCGCGGCGGTCTCGGCGCCGAAGACGTCGACGAGCGTGGCGCGGATGGCGCCGCAGACCTCCTGGGCGTCGTCGGCCGTGGCGGTCTTGCCCGTGCCGATGGCCCAGATGGGCTCGTAGGCGATCACGTACTTGGAGGGATCGGCGATCTCGAGGCCCTCGGTGTCCTTCTTGATCTGGTCGACGACGAACTCGACGTGCTTGCCGGCCTCGCGGACCTCAAGCGACTCGCCGCAGCACGAGATCGGCGTGATGCCGGCGGCCATCAGGGCCTTCGCCTTGCGGTTGACGTCCTCGTCGGTCTCGTGGAAGTAGTCGCGGCGCTCGGAGTGGCCGATGATGCAGTAGGTGGCACCGGCGCTCTTGAGCATGTCGCACGAGGTCTCGCCGGTGTAGGCGCCGGAGGCCTCCCAGTACACGTTCTGGCCGCCGAGCGCGATCGGGGCGGCCTGGATGCGGTCGTTGACCGTAGTCAGGTCGACGGCCGGCGGGCAGACGACGACCTCGACGCCCTCGGGGACCTCGGGCAGGGCGCAAGCCAGCTCGTCGGCGAGCTTGGCGGCGCCGGCCACGTCGTTGTTCATCTTCCAGTTGCCTGCGATGAGGCGGGTGCGGTTACTCGGCATCGTTCAGAGCCTCCACTCCGGGAAGGGCCTTGCCCTCGACGAGCTCCATGGAGGCGCCACCGCCGGTGGAGATCCAGCTCATCTTGTCGGCCAGGCCGAACTTGTTGATAGCGGCCACGGAGTCGCCGCCGCCGATGATCGAGGTGCAATCGGAGTCGGCCACGGCGCGCGCGACGGCCTCGGTGCCATGCGCGAACTGGTCCATCTCGAAGACGCCCATGGGGCCGTTCCAGAACACGGTCTTGGCGCCGGCGATGGCCTCGGTGTACAGCGCCTCGGTCTTGGGGCCGATGTCCATGCCCATGCGGTCCGCAGGGATCTTGTCGGAGTCGACGACCTCGCCGACCGCGTCCTCGCCGAAGTGGTCGGCGACGATGTTGTCGATGGGCAGCAGGATCTTGACGCCCTTGTCCTCGGCCTTCTTGAGCATCTCGCCGGCGCGCTCGATCCAGTCCTCCTCCTTCAGGGAGGTGCCGACAGCGTAGCCCTTGGCCAGGAAGAAGGTGTAGGCCATGCCGCCGCCGATGATCAGGGTGTCGGCGGAGTCGATGAGGTGGTCGAGGACGCCGATCTTGGAGGACACCTTGGAGCCGCCGACGATGGCGACGAACGGGCGCTCGGGCTCGGCGAAGATGCTGGTCAGGGTGTCGACCTCCTTCTCAAGCAGGAAGCCGGCGACCGCGGGCAGGTACGCGGCCGGGCCCACCACGGAGCCCTGGGCGCGGTGCGCGGTGCCGAAGGCGTCGAGCACGAACACGTCGCCGTAGGACGCGAGGATCTTGCCGATCTCGGGGTCGTTCTTCTTCTCGCGCTTGTCGAAGCGGACGTTCTCGAGAACAAGGATGTCGCCCGGCTCGAGGGCGTCGACCGCGGCGGCGGCCTTCTCGCCGTAGGTGTCGTCGACGAACTTGACGTCGAAGCCGGTGAGCTCGGCGAGCTTGTCGGCAGCCGGCTTCAGGGAGAGCTCGGGCTCGGGGCCGTCGCCCTTGGGGCGGCCGAGATGGCTCATGAGGATGATCTTGGCGTTGTGCTCCTTGAGGTAGGAGATGGTGGGGATGGCGGCGCGGACGCGGGTGTCGTCGGTCACGACGCCGTCCTTCAGGGGCACGTTGAAGTCAACGCGCATCAGGACGCGCTTGCCGTCGACATCGATGTCGCGAACGGTCTTCTTGGTGAAAGCCATGTGCATCTACCTTTCAACTTGATGCATCCGCGAAAGCGGAGTGCATATGAAAAGAGGGCGCGACCTTGGGGCATACGCCTTAAGGCCGCGCCCTCTCAATTCAAGACGCTAAGAAGCTCTGGTCGGGATATGCTTAGCCGACGAACTTCTCGAAGTACTTGATGGTGCGGACCATCTGAGAGGTGTAGGAGTTCTCGTTGTCGTACCAAGAAACGACCTGCACCAGGGTCTGGCCGTTGCCCAGATCGTTGCACATGGTCTGGGTGGCGTCGAAGATGGAGCCGTGGGTCTCGCCGATGATGTCGGTGGAGACGATGTCGTCCTCGTTGTAGCCGAAGGTCTCGGAGATGGTGGCGGCGTAGGCCTTCATGGCAGCGTTGACCTCGTCAGCGGTGACCTTCTTGTCGACGACGGCGTAGAGGTTGGTCAGCGAGCCGGTCGGGGTCGGGACGCGCTGGGCGGCACCGATGAGCTTGCCGTTGAGCTCGGGCAGGACCAGGCCGATGGCCTTGGCGGCGCCGGTGCTGTTGGGGACGATGTTGATGGCGCAGGCGCGGCTGCGGCGCTTGTTGCCCTTGCGCTGCGGGCCGTCGAGCGGCATCTGGTCGCCGGTCCAGGCGTGGATGGTGGTCATGATGCCGGCCACGATCGGGGCGAAGTCGTTCAGGCCCTTGGCCATCGGGGCGAGGCAGTTGGTGGTGCAGGAGGCGGCGGAGATGATGTTGTCCTCGGCCGTCAGCGTCTCATGGTTGACGTTGTAGACGATGGTGGGCAGGTCGTTGCCGGCGGGAGCGGAGATGACGACCTTCTTGGCGCCAGCATCGATGTGGGCCTGGGCCTTGGCCTTGGAGGTGTAGAAGCCGGTGCACTCGAGCACGACGTCGACGCCCAGCTCGCCCCACGGGAGGTTCTTGGCGTCGGCCTCCTTGTAGATGGTGATCTGCTTGCCGTCGACGGTGATGGAGTTCTCGTCGGAGGTGATCTCGTGATCGCGAGCGTAGTTGCCCTGCGTGGAGTCATACTTCAGCAGGTACGCAAGCATGTCGGGGGACGTGAGGTCGTTGATAGCAACGATCTCGGAGCCCTCGTGACCGAACATCTGACGGAACGCGAGACGACCGATGCGGCCAAAGCCGTTAATCGCAACCTTTACTGCCATGCTTGTCTCCTTTCGCGAGGCCCCCGCAGGTTCCCTTGCCTGCCGCTGAGGCCTACAAACAAACCTCTTAGAATATACCGTTTTTTCGTGATGAGTTTCACGACAATAGGGGTCGAATTGAGAATTTTCAGAGCTTTGAATTGCTTCAAAACCGCAGGAAAACGGCTATTGAAGCGATTCATTCATATCGGGACCAGCGGCTTCGACGAGCTTTTCCAGACGCAGCACGCGATGGTAGAGCGCCGACTTCGAAAGCGGGGGGTCGGCAATCTCTCCCAGATCGCGAAGCGACAGGTCGGGATGCGATTCGCGCAGGTCGCAGAAGGCCGACAGGGCCGAGGGAAGCGACTGCCTGAGCCCGAGCGCGTTCACCTGCTCGATGAGCTCCATCTGGCGCTGGGCGGCGCCCGCGCTCCTGCCCTGGTTGGCGAGCTCGGCGTTCACCCGGCGATTGACGGCGTTTTTCACCGACTTGACGACGCGCGCCTCCTCGATCTCGGCGACCGAGCGCTGCGCCCCCACCTCGCGCAAAAGGCGCAAGATGTCGTCGGCGCTCTTGATGTAGACGGCGAACGAGGAGCGGCGCCGGTTCACGCGGGCGCGCACGCCCACCTGCCCGATGAGGTCGGCGAGCGCATGGGCGAACTGCTCGCCCTGCACCGAGATCTCCAGGTGGAAGTCGCCGCGCGGGTCGGCCACGAAGCCGCCCGCGATGAGGCTGCCGCGGATGTAGGCGAGCCGGCAGCAGTCGCGCGCGACCACATGGTGCGGGATGCCGCGCACGAGCGTTCCGGAGCGGTCGAGGATACCCAGCAGCACGAGCGCCTTCTCGAGGTCGGGCTGGTCGGGCAGGGCGATCAGGTAGTTGCGGACCCGGTGCAAGACGCTCTTGCGCACGGTGAACTCGGTTTTGAGCTTGAGGATCTGATGGGTGAGCCCGATCATGGTGCGCGCCACGGCGCCCGTCTCGGTCGCCACCTGCAGGCGGTAGTGGCCGCCGCCGCGCACGCTCAGGGTGCCGCAGACGCGGGCGAGCGCCGCGAGCGTCGCGATGTTGCAGTACTCGCAGGTCGGCGCGCAGCGCGCGAGCTCGTCGCGCACCTCGGCGGTAAACGACATCTATCCACCCCTTCTCAGGTATCGGGTCGGCACGAACCTTCAGACGTGCGGGCGTCAGTGCGCCTCGCCCGTGGCGGTCCGGTTCGCGCGCGGGAGGTCGCGGTGCGAGATGCTCACGTGATAGGACTGGCGCTCAAGGTAGTGCGCCGTCGCCTCGGCGATGGCGACGCTTCTGTGCTGTCCCCCCGTGCACCCGATGGCGATCGACAGCTGCGGCTTGCCCTCGGCGACGTAGCCGGGCATCACGGCATCGAGCAGCTTGAACCAGGCGTCGAGGAACTCCTTGGTCTTGGGGTTCTCCAGCACGAACGTCGACACCTTCTCGTCGAGCCCCGTCAGCTTGCGCATCTCGGGGTCATAGAAGGGATTCGGCAGGAAGCGCACGTCGATCATGATATCGGCCTCGACGGGCATGCCGTGCTTGAAGCCGAAGGAGAACACGCGCACGTCCATGAGCTGCTGGTCGGTCAGCTCCGAGAAGGCGACCAGCAGCTTGGCGCGCAGCTCGCTCGTGCGCAGGCGCGTGGTGTCGATAATCATGTCCGAGCACTCGCGGATGCTCGCCAGCTGCACGCGCTCGCGCTGGATGGCGTCGGCAGTGGTCTCGCCGGGCATCGCAAGCGGGTGGCGGCGGCGGTTCTCGTTATAGCGCCGCATGAGCACCTCGTCCGAGGCCTCCAGAAAGACGATCTTGCAGCTCATCTCGTGATCGCGCAGCATCTGGATGGCATCTTGCAGCTCATCGAACAGACCCTGGCTGCGCAGGTCGCACGTGACGGCGAGATGGCGCCCGATGCCCGCGTTGATGCCCACGAGCTCGGCGAGCTGCAGGATGAGGCGCGGCGGTAGGTTGTCGATGCAGAAGTAGCCCATGTCCTCGAACACGTGCATGGCCTGGGTGCGCCCCGATCCGGACATGCCCGTGATGACCACGACGTCAGGCACGCGGTCGGCAAGCTCGGCCTTGGTGATGGGGTTGTCGTTGGCAGCGGGCATAGAAGACCTCCTCGGGCAAACGCACTCTTTTCAGTATACCCGGGTGGAACTTTTTGGGACGGGGTCATTTGCCCCCGGCTGCCGGGAAGCAGGTGGCCCCGTCCCAAACAGCTCCGCGGGGCCGGCAGGTGCGCCGGCCCCGCGGAGCGACGTCGTCTTCGACCGAAGCGGCTACTTCTCGACCTCAGCCTTGAACCAGGAGGTCAGGCTCGTGGGATGCGCGATGGCGCCGCCGATGCCCGTGCCCACGGCGACGACCAGGCAGCTGGACGCCTTGCGCCCGCCGCCCCAGCGCGCCTCGCCCAGGGCGTGCGCGTGCACGTCGTTGAGCACGCGGCACGGCAGGCCGCAGGCCTCGCTCACGGCAGCGGCGAGCTTAGTGCCGCCGATGTCGACGGCGGCGATGGTCATCTGTTCCATCGCGGACTCCTTACCTTAAGCGAGGGCGCGCCGGGGCCAGCGCATGCGCGACGGCCCCGGCGCGGTACCAACCTGCATGCCAGTAAGAACCACTTTCACGACGTGGTCTTTTAGGGACAGGTGATTTTTATTCACGCCGGTGCCCTCGCACCGGCGTGAATAAAAATCACCTGTCCCTAAAAGACCAAAAGCTCAGGCGCGCAGCGTGTCGTAGACCGCCTGCGCCACGGCGCGCGGGACGCCCTTCACGGCGGCGATGTCGTCCACGCTTGCCGCGCGCAGCTTCTTCATGGAGCCGAAATGCCGCATGATCGCCTTCTTGCGCGTGGGCCCCACGCCCTCCACCTCGTCGAGCACGCTCACGGTCATCGCCTTGTCGCGCAACTCGCGGTGGAACGTGATGGCGAAGCGGTGCGACTCGTCGCGCACCTGCTTGATCAGGTACAGCGACGCCGAGCCCGACGGCAGCACGACCGGCGTATCGTCCCAGGGGACGAACACCTCCTCGTCCGCCTTGGCGAGGCCGCACACCGGGATATCGAGCCCCAGCTGCTCGAGCTGGTTCATGGCCGCCGTCAGCTGAGGCTTACCGCCGTCGACCACGAGCAGGTCGGGACGGGACCCGAAGCGCTCGTCGGCCATGCGCTCCGGCGCGTAGCGGCGCCCGAGCACCTCGGACATGGACACGAAGTCGTTCGCCTCGGTGAGCTCGGTGCGGATCTTGAACCGACGGTACTGGCTCTTGTCGGGGCGGCCGTTCGTGAACACGACCATCGAGGCCACGGTGAAGCGGCCGTGGATGGTCGAGATGTCGAAGCATTCGATCCGCATGGGCGGCTCGTCGAGCGCCAGCGCGCTCTCGAGCTGCAGCAGAGCCTGGTTCGTGCGGTCGTCGGCATAGCCGGTGCGCATCATGTAGCGCATGAGCGCATGGCGGGCGTTGCGCTCGCACATCTCGAGCAGGTGCCGCTTCTCGCCGCGCTGCGGCCGGTGCAGCGCGCACTTGCGCCCCCGCTTGGCGGTGAGCCACTCGCCGATGACCTCCGCGTCCTCCAGGTCGACCGCCACGTCCACCTCGGAGGGAATGTCCGCCGTCTCGTCGTAATAGCGCTTGACGAAGCCCGAGACGAGCTCCTCCTCCGCCACGTCGAGGCCCTTGTCCAGGATGAACTCGCAGCTGCGCACCGTGCGGCCCTCGCGCACCACGAACACGCACGCCCCGGCGATCGTCTCCTCGCGGTAGAACCCAATGAGGTCGATGTCCACGCTCGTGGGGAACACGACCTGCTGGCGGTCGTCGAGCCCGTCGATGACCTCGAGCCTGCGCTTGATGCGCCCCGCCCGCTCGAAATCGAGGTTCGCGGCGGCCTCGGCCATGTCATCCTTCAGCTCGCCCACCAGCTCGCGGCGCTGGCCCGATAGGAAGCGCTCCACGCGCCGCACGCTTTTCGCGTACTCCTCAGGAGCGATCATGCCGGCGCACACCCCGGGGCCGCGGCCCACGTGGTAATCGAAGCACGGGCGCCCCTTCTGCGCGCAGATGAGCCCGATGATGTCCGCGTCGTCGGGATGCTTGGCGAGCAAGCGGTTCACGCGCTTCCATTCCGCGCACGTGCCCGAGCAGATGGGGCAGATCTTGCGCAGCGTGTCGATCGTCTCGCGCGCGGCGCGGGCATCGGTGTAGGGGCCGAAGTAGCGCGTGCCGGGCCTGTGCTTCTCGCGCGTGTACTTGATGGCGGGAAACAGGTCGCCCTGCGTCACCGCGATGTAGGGATAGCTCTTGTCGTCCTTGTAGTCGACGTTGAAGTACGGATGGTACTGGCCGATCAGGTTGCGCTCGAGCACCAGCGCCTCGTGCTCGTTGTCGACCACGATGTAGTCGAAGCCCGCCACGAGCTGCATCATGAGCGGGATCTTCTCGCGGTCGTCGGTGAGCATCACGTACTGCTTCATGCGGGCGCGCAGGTTCTTGGCCTTGCCCACGTAGATGACCTCGCCCTCAGCGTTTTTCCACAGGTAGCAGCCGGGATCGGTCGGCACATGGGCGACCTGCTCGGCGATGTCGGGATCAAGGCCCGGGGCGAGTGCCATTCTCGTGACCTCCTGTCGAAGACGGGTGCTAAACGCTATGATGGCTATCGTACTATAGCCTCTGAAAGGTTGATGCATGGCGCATACCGAACACGACGCCGACATCGTGCCCGTCATCCTGGGCGGAGACATCGGCGCATACGCCATCGGCCGCGAATTCCACGAAGCCTACGGAACGCGCGCCGTCGCCGTGATCCAAGATCCCATCGGCATCATTCTGCATTCCCGCATCTTCGAGCACGAGCGCGTCGAAACCATCGGTGCCGACGACGTGCGCGCCGCGCTCGAGCGCATCCACGCGCGTAACCCGGGCAAGACGCTCGTCGTCGTCACGAACTCCGAGCCCTGCATCCCCGCCATCTCGGCGATTCGCGACGAGCTCCCCTACGTGGTGACGCCCACGCCGCGCCCCGAGGTCATCGAGCAGGTCTCGAACAAGGACCGCTTCAACGAGCTGTGCCGGGCAAACGGTCTCGACGTGCCCGAAACCGAGCTCGTCCGCCTCGCCGGCACCGATCCAATCGCGCCGAGCGAGCTGCCCTTCCCCGTGGTCGCCAAGCCGGCGCTCTCCCCCGAGTACGCGCACTTCATCAACCAGGGGTTCAAGAAGGTCTACTTCGTCGAGCGCCAGGAGCAGCTCGACGAGCTCTGGCGCGACCTGCGCGCCGCGGGCTTTGCCGGAAGCTTCCTGGTCCAGGAGCTGATCGGCGGCGACGACACCTATATGGACTCGATCACGCTGTATATCGACAGCACGGGCACCCCGACGCTGTTCGGCGGAGCCAACGTCCTGCTGGAAGACCACGCGCCGGCCATGCTGGGCAACCCCGTGGCGATGATCACCGCGCCCATGCCGGGCATCTGGGAGCGCTGCGCCAAGATGCTGTCGGATATCGGCTACCGCGGCTTCGCCAACTTCGACGTCAAGCGCGACCCGCGCACGGGGCGCTCGCTGTTCTTCGAGGTGAACCCGCGCATCGGCCGCAACTCGTACTACAACTGCGCCGCCGGCGCCAACCCCATGCGCTTCTGCGTCGAGGACCTCGTGCACGGGAGGCGCGTCGAGCCGGTCCGCATCGACAACGAGATCCTCTACACGCTCGTGCCGACGAGGCTCGTGCGTCGCTACGTGCGCGACCCCAAGCTGCTCGCGCGCCTCGACGCGCTCATCCGCGCCGGCCGCGTGTACGACCCGCAGCGCTACCGCGCCGACGCCGGGCTGCGCCGCATGATCGACGTGATGCTCACCGAGCTCAACCAGGTACGCAAGTTCAAGCGCTACTACCCCGAACCCACCGACACGTCGTTCTAGGGAATCGCTGATCGATTGCTTTCGCGGCGCCCGGCACCGGGCCGCCCGGCGCGGAATGAATTGATCAGCGATTCCCTGGGAAAGCGCGGGATGGGTTGAAACGAACCCGTCCCCAAATGACCCATCCGCAACGTGAGCCGCGTAAGCGAACCATCGACTGTACGCTATGGTAACGCCGCCCTAGCCCCAGTAGATCACTTAAAGAAGTGGCGGTAGAGCGTGAGCGCGCGCTCCCACACGGCGAACAGCGGGCTCAGCGGCTTGTCGAACGTGCCGATCCACATCGTCGGCTCGTTCACGAACAGCATCTTGAACTTGCTGATGCCGTCGTTGAACAGGCCGTTCAGGTCGTAGAGCTTGGCGCCCGCCTTCTTGGCCTCGCACATCGCGTGCCATTTCAGCAGGTAGTTGGCGCGCAGGCGCTTGCCCTCGTCGTTCACGCCTCCCCACAGCTCGAAGGCAGCCGCGGGCATGGTGATGTTCCACAAAAAGGCGAGCAGACGACCCTCGACCTCGGCCACGAACAGCTGGTTGACGTCGGCCATCGCATCGAACGCCTTGTAGTAGTACTCGTCCTCGTGGATGAAGAAGTCATCCTGCTCGGCGGTGTTGTGGTAGAGCTCCATGATGCCCGGCAGATCCTCCCGCGTGGCGACGCGGATCTCCACGCCGCAGCGCCCCGCCTTGCGGATGTACTGGCGGGCCTTCTTGGAGTGGATGCTGGCCATGATGGCATCTTCGTCGGGCGTCAGATCGAGCGTCGCCGTGTTCGGGATCAAGATCTTGTTCCCCTCTTTCCAGCCGTCACCCAGCTTGATGCCCGACACGCCCGGGTCGATCTTGAGCGAGACGGCGTGCACGTGCGCGCGGCACCACTCGGCGATGAGGTCGGCGGCGCGCGGCACGTCCTCGTCGCGCTCCGTCACCGGGCCGCGGGCAGCATAGCAGATGGAGCGAAACGGCCACGGCAGCTTGCGCTCGAGCACCTGTGCCGCGCAGACGAACTTGCCGCCGTCCTCGCACACCACGCGGTGCGCCATCCACGAGCCCGTCTGCTCCTTGAGCGAGCCCCATCCCCACGACTGCATGGGGTGACCGTTGTGGGCCCGCAGAATCGCGTCCCAGGTCTCCTCGTCGTTGATCAGACGATACTCCATGGCAGATACCTTCCCTTGCGAATAAGCAGCCCCGCGTGGCGCCTAGGCGCGGCGCAGCAGGCCTGCGGCTTTATCGAACAGCGCGTCGAAGAACGGTGCCTCCGACTTGTGCAGCACGTACGCGCTGCCATAGGTCACGAGCAGCGCCGGGATGCCGGCAGCCGCAGTGTACACGAACCCGCGGACCATCGAGCCCTCGACCGGGCCCATGAAGTTCGTGAGCGCCCACAGGATCGCGGCGCCGACGGCAGACCCGAGCAGGCCGAACGCGAGCGAGCGGACGCTCGAGGCCACGACCTCCATCATACCGAAGGCACCGATCTCCTTGCGGATATGCAGGATGGTAACCGCATCGACCGCGATGAAAAAGAACGTCGAGGAGAACGGCACAACGTACAGGCCGTACAGCGGCGTGAGCACGATACAGAACGACACCTGGACCACGGCGGCCACGCAGGTGGCGATCGCGTAGAACTTCATGCGCATGAGCGACGAGCAGACCTTCTGCAGATAGGTCGACAGCGCGTAGAACGGCAGGGCGATCGACTGCACGCGCAGGTACATCGAGGTCATGGCGGCGTCCTCCGCGTCGAAGCCGCCGATGGCCGCGATGAGGCAGGGCGCGAACACGATCAGAAGCATCGCGCACGGGATGAGCGTGAACATGAGCTTGCGCATGCCCGAGGCCACCGCGCGGCGATAGGCGTCAAGACGGCCCGCGACGTGGTAGTTGGACAGCTCGGTGAACATCGTCACCGACAGCGGAATCGCCAGGATGGAATACGGCAGCACGTACCAGACGCGCGAATAGTACGAGATCGCGGCGCCGTTGGCCGTGCACTGCAGGGCGCACGACGACTGGACGGCGCTCGTGGGGAACGACGCGAAGGTCACCACGAGCGTGGGCAGGCCGATGGCGAGCGTCTCCTTGATGGCCGGATCGTGCAGGTCGATGCGCAGGCGCAGGTGCACGCCATGCCGCGCGAGGGCGGGCAGCTGGACGAAGACCTGCGTGGCGACGGCGAGCGGGTTGCCGATGGCGAGGATGATGAGCGCCCGCTCCCAGTCGAGGATGCCGTTGTTGACCACGTACGCGTACAGCAGAAACGACGCGATCGTGATGACGTTGTTCAGAATCGGCGCCGCGTTGCTCCAGAAGTAGTCGCGTTCCGCGTTCAGCACGCCCGAGATGATCGACGACAGGCCGTACAGGATGATCTCGAACGCGAAGAACCGGAAGAACCAGACCGCCAGATCGAAGTTGAAGTCCTCGCTCGCGCCGGCCGATTGGGTCCAGATGACCGGCCCCGCGAAGATGAAGCACAGAATGGACATGGCGCCCATGAGCAGCAGCACGAGCGAAAGCAGGTTGGACGCGTAGGCGGCCGCGCCGTCCCGGCCGAGCCGCTTGCGAACCGACAGGTACACCGGCAAAAAGGAGGTGATGAGCATGCCGCCCATGACGAGCTCGTAGAGGAAGTTCGGCATGGTCGAGGCGACCGTGTAGCAGCTCGCGACCGCCATGAGCGCACCCGACAGCGCGTTGGCCTGCGCCATGGTGCGCCCGAAGCCCGTGATGCGACTGATGATGACGAGCAGGCTCACACCGTTGGCCTTGCGGGAGGCCAGCTGCTCGACCTCCTCCTCGGTCTCCTCCTCGTCGGGGTCGGCGGGGGCGAAGTCGTCCAGCGCGGGGAGGTCGCCCGTGGTCTGGTCCGCGGTATCGGGGCAGGCGATGACGCCATCGGCATCGACGGTCTCATCGGATGCGAACGGAGCGGACGGCACGTCGGCTCCCTCGAAACCGGACTCCATGCCCAGCCGGGCGCTCTCGGCGGCGGTCAGGTAGGCGATGGTCTCGTCGGGGCGCGGCGCGTATCGCCGTGCGTGGCGCGCCTCCTGGCTCTGAGCGGCCAAGATGAACTGCGTGGTCTCATCGGGTGAGGACGAGGCCACCGTCATGTGGCTCGGCGCAGTCATGTGGCTCGGCGCGGCCGCATGGGCGCCGCGCACCGTCTCGTCGGCATCTTGGGATCGGGGCGCAAAGTGCGCGCCGCGCGGTTTCGGCTCGTCCGCGTTCGTCTGGAACTCGTCGTCCATCGCATCCCCTATTCGTCAATAAAACGGGACCCCGGGAAACCCGGGGTCCCGCCGCTTCGGACAGATGTGTGTGGAGGCAGGAACCCTTACACCGGAGAACCGCCGCCGGCGAAGTTGCCGCCCGTGGACAGCGTGCCGACCACGACGCCGACGCCCGGCATGGACGCATGGACGTACTGGCCGCCGCCGATGTACATGCCCACGTGGTAGATGGAGCTGCCGCTTCCGCCGTAACCCCAGAACACGAGGTCACCGGGGCTCAGCGCGCTGACGCTGTACACGAGATGGCCCTTGGAGGAGACCAGGTTGTACTGCGACTGGGAAGAATGCGGGATGGAGATGCCCATCTGGCGATAGGCGTAGGAGGTCAGGCCGGAGCAATCGAACGAATCCGGACCGGAGGCGGCCCACACGTAGGGCTTGCCGACCTGGGCGAGCGCGACGTCGACGACACCGGAGGGCGCGTTGCCGGAATCGGTGTTGCCCGTATCGGTCGGGGGCTCAGGCTCAGGCTCGGGCTCGGGGTCGGGCGTCGTCACGGTGTTGTCCGAACCGCCGCCAGACGGCGTGTTCGGAGTCGAGGGGCTCGAGGTGCCCCCGGACGGGGTCGACGCATCGGGCGTGTTCGCGTCCGTGTTGGTATCGCCGCCCGTCGTGGTATCGGTGGTGGAACCGCCGTCGCTGTTATTCTCCTGCTCCTGGGCGCGCTCGGCCTCGGCCGCCGCCTCGGCAGCGCGAGCCGCCGCCTCGGCCGCAAGCTGGGTTTGCAGCTCGCTGTCGAGACCGTTGTAATAGCTCTGCTGGGCGGAGAGCTTCGTCTGGACCTCGGAGGTCTTGGCCTCCTGGTCGGACACGAGCTGCTTCTGCTCGGCCTCCTGGGCCGCAAGGGCGCTCTGCTTCTCCTCGAGTTCGGCCTTGGTCGTCTTGACCGAATTCACGAGCGCGGCGTCCTGCTCGGCAACCTTGTTCGCGTAGTAGACACGCGAGAAGAGCTCCTCGAAATCGGACACGCCCAGCACCACGGACATCAGGTTGAAGCCGCCCTGCTTGTACAGGACCGAGACGCGGTCGGAAAGCGCTGCCTGCCCCTCCTCGAGCTCGGCCTGCTTGGTGGCGATATCGCTTTCGGTCTGCTTGATCTGCTCCTGGATGGAGGCGAGATCCTCCTGCACCTGGAACAGCTGGTTGTTGGCATACTCAAGTTCCTGGGTATAGGTCATGAGCGTGGAGTAGGCCTCGTCAACCTGGTCTTGAAGCGTCGCGGTGGGCTCAGCATACAGAGCCACCGGAACCGTGCTGAACGTCAGAGCACCGGACAGCAGAAGCGCGAGCGTGGTTCGGGTGCGTTTGAGCTTCATGCGCAAAGATCCTCTCGATCGACTAGATGCAGGCTCTACTATAGCAATGTTGTCACGTCCCGGCTAACGTGCTTCCCCCGAACGCAAAGAGCCTTCATGCCACCGGTACAGCAAATCCACATATCTTTAAAGTTCAAGTCAAGCTTGAGAGGGTGCGAATTAAGGGCGATTCAGTGCGTCCGCGGCGCATCCCATCCAGTGCAAATCGGGGGACGTACCTTCTCCGTGCAAACATGCACGGAGAAGGTACGTCCCCCGATTTGCACTAAAAAAGGGCCCTCGCGATGAGGGCCCTGAACGTGCTCTGGAGCCGGCGGCAGGAGTTGAACACTGCACCTTCGGTTTACTATACCGATGCTCTAGCGTTAAGCTACGCCGGCGTGCGGTGCATGATTATAGCAGCGGTACCCTCTCGGGCAAGGTCCCACAAGCGACCTACACAACTACGGGAAACGCTGAATATAGAGCCTCAAGCACCGCGGGCCGGGTCGGCCGGGCGATCGACCGTACGCATATGGAACACCGCCCTGTCGACTGTACGCTATGGGGCGGCGTTCCCATAGCGTACAGTCGACAGGGCGGCTCCGCGGGACAGGCGGGAGGCGCCCGAACCGTGCGGGCATCGGCCTATTAATCAGCGCTTCCTAGCGGCAGATGGGCGCGACGACGGCATCGGTCACCCGTATGAGGTCGTCGGTTGCCAACGTGAGGCTCAGGCCCCGACGCCCGCCCGAGATGTTGATGGTGTCGAACAGCACGCACGTCTCGTCGAGCAGCGTCGGGAAGCGCTTCTTCATCCCGATGGGCGAGCAGCCACCGCGCACGTACCCGGTCACGCCGACCAGGTCCCGCACGTGCATCATGGACAGGGATTTGGCCCCCGCCGCGCGCGCCGCCGCCTTGAGGTCGAGCTCCTCGGCAACCGGAATGCAGCAGACCACGTGCCCGCCCTCCGGCGTCTCGGTCACGAGCGTCTTGAACGACTGGTCCGGGTCCTCGCCCAGCATCTGCGCGATGGCGATACCCAGGCCCGAGGCCTCCTCCCCGTCGTCCTCGTAGGTGCGCGCCTCATAAGCGACGCCCGCCCGATCGAGCTCGCGCATCGCATTGGTTTTCTGCAGCTTCGCCGCCTTCATCGAACACCTTTCTTCCGCAATCCCCGACCGGAGACGCCACCGCGCCCGCGAAGGCGCGGCGCGGCGGCGTATCTCTCAGCGCTCCTCGAGCTCGGGCGCCTCATGGCCCGCCTGGCGGGCGCGGTCGCGCTCCAAGATGGGGCCCAGGAACCTGCCGGTGTAGCTCTCCTTGCAGGCCGCGACCTTCTCGGGCGTGCCGGACACGACGATCTTGCCGCCGCCGTTACCGCCCTCGGGCCCCAGATCGATGATGCGGTCGGCGACCTTGATGACGTCCAGGTTGTGCTCGATCACGAGCACCGTGTTGCCCGCGTCGACCAGGCGCTGCAGCACGTCGATGAGCTGGCGCACGTCCTCGAAGTGCAGACCCGTGGTGGGCTCGTCTAGGATATAGAAGGTGCGCCCCGTCTGCTTGCGGTGCAGCTCCTTGGCGAGCTTCACGCGCTGCGCCTCGCCGCCGGACAGCGTGGTGGCGGGCTGGCCCAAGCGCACGTAGCCCAGGCCCACGTCGAACAGCGTCTGCAGCTTGCGCTTGATCTGCGGGATGTTCCCAAAGAACGCGAGCGCCTCGGTCACCGACATGTCGAGCACGTCCGAGATGGACTTGCCGCGATAGAGCACCTCGAGCGTCTCGCGGTTGTAGCGCTTGCCGCCGCAGACCTCACACGGCACGTAGATGTCGGGCAAGAAGTGCATCTCGATCTTGATCTGGCCGTCGCCCTTGCACGCCTCGCAGCGGCCGCCGGGCACGTTGAAGCTGAAGCGCCCGGGACTGTAGCCGCGCGCCTTGGACTCCGGCACGCTCGCGAACAGCGCGCGCAGGTCGTCCCACAGGCCGATATAGGTCGCCGGGTTCGAGCGCGGCGTGCGCCCGATCGGCGACTGGTCGATGTCGATGACCTTGTCGATCTCCTCGATGCCCTCGATCGCGCGGTACGGCCCCACAGGGCGCGCCGAATGGTGGATGGCGTTGGTGAGCGCCGGCGCGATCGTGTCGGTCACAAGGCTCGACTTGCCCGAACCCGACACGCCCGTCACCACGGTGAACGTGCCGAACTCGATCTTCGCCGTCACGTTCTTGAGGTTGTTCGCGCGCGCCCCGCGCACCACGAGCGCGCCGCGCCCGGGGTCGCGGCGCTCCTCGGGCAGGCGCACCATGCGCCGGCCCGTGAGGTACTGGCCGGTCAGCGACGCCGGGCAGGCCATGATGTCGGCCGGCGTGCCCGCACACACGACCTCGCCGCCGTTCTCGCCCGCGCCCGGCCCCATGTCCACCACGAAGTCCGCCGCGCGGATGGTGTCCTCGTCGTGCTCGACCACGATGACCGTGTTGCCCAGGTCGCGCAGGCGCTCGAGCGTGGCGATCAGGCGCTCGTTGTCACGCTGGTGAAGGCCGATCGAGGGCTCATCCAGGATGTAGAGCACGCCCATGAGACCCGCGCCGATCTGCGTGGCCAGGCGGATGCGCTGGGCCTCGCCGCCCGACAGCGTGGCCGACGCGCGGTCGAGGGTGAGGTAGTCCAGGCCCACGTCCACCAGGAAGCGCAGGCGCTCCATGATCTCCTTGACGATGCGCCCGCCGATGAACTGCTGGCGCTCGTTGAGTTCGAGCGCCTCGAAGAACTCGAGCGACTCGCGGCAGCTCATGCAGCACACGTCGTGGATGGACTTGTCGCCCACCGTGACGGCGAGCATCTCGGGGCGCAGGCGCGCGCCGTGGCAGGCGCGGCACGGCTCCTCGCGGATGTAGCGCTCCAGGCGCGCCTTGGTGTTCTCGTTCGTGGTCTCGATGTAGCGCTCGTACAGGATGTTGCGCACGCCGGAGTACTTGGTGAACCAGTGCGTGTCGCGGCCGTCCTGGGTGTGGTAGTCCACGCGCATCTTCTTGTCGCCCAAACCGTCGAGGAAGATCTTCTTCACGCGGGCGGGCAGGTCGCGCCACGGCGTGGCGGGGTCGACCTTCAGGTGCTTGGCCAGCGCGCGGAAGATCTGCGGATAGTAGTTCGACTTGCCGAAGAAGCTGCCGAACACGCCCTCCTCGATGGAGAGGTTCGGGTCCTCGATCAGCGCCTCGGCATCCACGACCTTCTTGAACCCCAGGCCGTCGCACTCCGGGCAGGCACCGTAGGGCGCGTTGAACGAGAAGTCGCGCGGCTGGAGGTCGTCGATGGAGTGACCGTGCTCGGGGCAAGCGAGCGCGAGCGAGTAGGTGAGCAGGTCGCCCGGCGTGCCCTCGGGCGCGCCGCGGTCGGGCAGCAGGTAGACCGCCACGTTGCCGTGCGCGAGCTTGGTGGCCTGCTCGACGGCCTCGGCGATGCGGCCCACGCTCCCCTCGCGGATAACGATACGGTCCACCACGACCTCGATGGTGTGGCGGAACTTCTTGTCGAGCTCGATGGGGTCATCGAGGCTGCGGACCTCGCCGTCGATGCGCACGCGCGAGAAGCCCTCGCGGCGCAGGTCGTCGAGCAGCTTGGCGAACTCGCCCTTGCGGTCGGAGACCACCGGCGCGAGCACGAGGGCGCGCCGGTCCTGCCCCGCCTCGAGGATCTTGTCGGCCACCTGGTCGGTGGTCTGGCGCTCGATCACACGCCCGCACTCGGGACAATGCGGTGTGCCCACGCGCGCGAACAGCAGGCGCAGGTAGTCGTAGATCTCGGTGACCGTGCCCACCGTGGAACGCGGGTTTTTAGACGTGGTCTTCTGATCGATGGACACCGCCGGCGACAGGCCGTCGATGGAGTCCAGATCCGGCTTGTCCATCTGGCCCAGGAACTGGCGGGCATAGCTGGACAGGCTCTCGACGTAGCGCCGCTGGCCCTCGGCGTAGATGGTGTCAAAGGCCAAGCTCGACTTGCCCGAGCCGGACAGACCCGTGATGACCACGAGCTCGTCGCGCGGGATCTCGACGTCGATGTCGCGCAGATTGTGCTCACGCGCGCCGCGGATAACGATAGATGAATCAGACATGGGAACCCTTTCGGCGTGCCATGGAATATGCAGCCTTTGAGTCTACCCCTTTTGAATGCGGACATGTGTTCGTGCTTTGCGCCGCCACGGATTGCCCACGTCATGTTCGGGTCATCGATGGGTCATTTGGGGACGGGTTCGTTCCAACCCATCGGCGGACTACACGGCCGCCGATGGGTTGGAACGAACCCGTCCCCAAATGACCCATCCCTCAGGCGCTATACGTCAATCGTCACCAGCTTGCGCGTGGGCATGACGGACAGGTAGAGGTCGTAGGAGCCCGGCTCCACCGGCTGATGATACGTCGCAGTCACGCCCCCCGATGCCTGGTCGGCAAGCGTGTCGCGCGTCAGCAGACCGGCTGAAAGCGGAATATGCGTCGTGTAGCTCGTATGGGGCAGCACGCCCGTAGAGGCCGCATAGGGAGATTCCGCTAAAGCCGGCTCCGCTTGGCTCCACAGCTTCGTGTCAACACGCATGAGCCCGCTCCCATCCGGTTTGACGAGGCTCATGAGGGAGATGTTGAACCCTCCCTGGTCGGGGGCCTTGTCGGAATCGTTGGTTATGGTCACGGTCAGGCAGATGATCGAGGCCTCGTCGAGCCCCTCGACCGTTTGCGCCCCCTCGACACCATAGGCCCGCACGTAGTCGTTGTACGACATGGTCTGCGCACCGTCGATGCGCAGCGAATAGCCGGCGGTATTCTCCGTGGCATCAGCAAAGAACCCACCTTCAAGAGCCACGTTGTCCCCTATCCCGTAGCGCTCCGTGGGGTACCGGATCGCCCGTGCGTTCACGTCGTAGATGCGCCATGCGCACGCAGCGACGATCACCAGCGCCGCGCACACAAGGACAAACAGCTTTACGCGCCTCATAGAGCAGGCACCTCCCGTGCGTGGCGACGGACGGGAGAGCGCGGCGCAGGCGCGGCGTCCGTGCCCGCAGGGCCAGCTTTCCGCACCGTCTCGCACTCGATGACCCGACCGTCTTTCATGCGGACGATCTCGTCGGCCATGCAGCGCAGCACGTCCGAATCATGGCTCGCCACGACCGCCATGGCTCCGCGTCGGCGGATATCGGCCGCGATGCGCCCCATGAGATCGAAGCCCGACTCGTCCAACGCGTTGGTCGGCTCGTCCAGCACCACGAGCTGGGGTCTCCCCATGATGGCGGCCGCGATTCCCAGGCGCTGCCGCATGCCCAGCGAGAACTGCCGGTAGCGGCGGCGGTCATCGGGATCGAGCCCGACCGCCGCAACGCAGCGGCGGATGTGCTCCATGTCGACGCCATCCGACATGGCGGCGATGAACCGCAGATTGTCCACCGCCGTGTACCTGCCCAAAAACGCGGGGTTCTCTATCAGCACGCCCGCATGGGGGACAAAATCGATATCTCGGCCCAAGCGTTTGCCGTCATATTCCACAAACCCGCGATCGAGGTACATCAACCCTGTTATCGCGCGCAGCAGCATGGTCTTGCCCGAGCCGTTGGCCCCGCACAGCCCCACGACCTGCCCCGAAGAACACGACAGGCTGACCCCATCGAGCACTTTGATGCCGCGTACCGTCTTTTCCGCTTCACGCACAATCAGCTCACTCATCGCGCGAACCTCCATAGATCGTCATACGGGAAACCAACAGGCCACCCACCGCCACGGCGATCCACGCCACGGCCAGCGACAAGGCGAACCCGTCGTTCATGGGCAAACCCTCCACATAGGCGCCGGCAGAGCGCCCCGAGATCAGGTAGTTGCCCGGCAGCAGCGGATGCTCCACCATGCCCGATGCAAAAAGCACGCCCATGCACAGCAGATAGCCCGGCATGCGCTCAACGCGCACGGACACCGCCAGCTGCACGAGCATCATGCTGGCGCAGATCGGGACGGTCAGCAGCATCAGCGGCACCATGGACATGCCGGGGTATCTGGCAGACGACGAAGAGGGAACCATAATCATGGCGTATTCCGACATGAATTCTGAAGCCTGCGCACCGAACGCCCAAGCCGTCAGAATGAGTCCCCCAAAGAGCAGTACCCAGAACGCAGCAACCACGGTGCACACCCAAGCGCATTTTGCGATCCACCACGCCCAGCGGCTTCCCGAGGCCACGACCCCGCGGTATCCTGCACCCAAAAGATCGGCGCGCGGGAACTCCAACGTAGCGGCGAACAGCACCGCAAACGAGAAGAACCACGGAAACGTGATGGCAAGCGGCCTGCCCTGAATGAGCAGCCACAGGTCCACAGGGTTGGCAAACTGAAACGTCAAGGCAACGTAGTCAGCAAACGTAAAGGAGGAGAGGTCGTTGCCGGAGTACGCGCAATCCCCCGCAGCGGCAATTCCGTAAACGATGCCCAGGACCAGCGCCGCAACAAGATACGGTCGCACAGAGGGTAGGCCCACCCGCAGGTCCCGGGCATACAGCCTGAGCGTCCTCATAGGTAGCACCTCCTCTTGAAAAACAGCGCGGGCAACAGCAGGCTCAGGGCACCGTAGACAACAAGCGAGGCCGCCATGCCCTCCAAACTGGTGATCACCCCTTCGTAGCCCGTGGGGACCAGAAGGGTGAACAAATCGAGCGAGCGCGAGGCGTCCTGTACCAGCAGGCGGCTGAGCGCAACCGTTGCGTAGTTGACGAACAACTGGGCGGCAAAGCCCCAAAGGAACAGCTTGGTCGCATTGCGCGCAAACAGCGACACACCGAGCAGAGCGGTCGCCCAGATCCCGCTGAACAGGAACGCCGTAAGCGTCCATACAGCCAAAAAGAGCAGCGGCTGGGTAAAGTACAGATCGCGAAACGGCGTGAGCCAACTAATGGGCACCGCGAGGAATACGTACGAGATGGGATCGGGTGCCCCATAGGGGGCGACGAGCGCCGCTGCGAGCGCGCTCGCAACCAAGGGGACCAGCGCGACGAGACCCGCCGCGATAAAGCAGGCAAAAGCCTTTGCGCCGTAGTAGCGCCGATTGGTCAGGCGCGACAGCGCGTGCTGCTGATAGCCCGATGAGCGCTCCTCTACCAGCGATCCCGCTCCCGGCAAAAGGCAGAGCAGCGGGAGCAGAAAATAGAGGGCGACCGAAGACGGCTTGAGGTCGGTACCCACCCAGTAGTTGACCATGAGACGGCTTTCCATGCCGTATCCTTTGGAAGGGTTTTGGACCGCATACCCGTACCACTCGCTATACGAGAGATAATTCAGGATGGCGCTTAGGGCGACCAAGACCAAACAGACGACAACTGGCACCGCAAACCAAGGCGAGACGATCATGCGCTCCAGCTCGCTTGAGCAGAGCCGCAAGACGTGCGAAGCGCGATGACGTTTGGAGGCGCTAGCGATGGAATTCACGGCCATTACCCCACCTCCGGCACGCCAAGGTGCACTGTGCAGTGCCCATCAGAGCCAGCATCGCCAAAATACAGTACAAGCGGCTCGTCAACGGGATACGACCCGTCTTCGGCACGCGACTCAATCGCCCAACCTAGCGTGACCGTTTGCGTCTGTCCTTGCGGAATGGCGATAACAGAATGGTTATTGATGATGTCTTGCTCGGGTTCCCCGCTGTTATAGATCAGCGTTCCGTACACGAGATCCCGCGCATAATTGCCCTCTTCATCGGCGTCAACCCTAAAACTGAGCGACGACACATCAGCGCAAAGCGCAATCATGCCCCCATCCCTCAGTTCGTCATTATCTGACAAGGCGTCGACATTCGTGATCTCCAAGTCCATAAACAGGTAGCGCGCTTCATTCGTGGGAAGGTTGCCGGTCCAGTCGCCCAGCCCAGCGTCTTCGAGAGAAGAGAACCATCTGAGGTTTGACACCTTCAACGCAAGAGTCCCGAACCAACCCAGTGTCTCAAGATAGGTGCCGGAATATTCCTCGTTATCCGGAAGCCTCCAATCGATGCCCTTGAGATCAAACACGTCGCCGACCTGGTAGTCCTTATTATGCTCCGCCTTAAATGCGGCAACGCGCTCCTGCTCAGCCTGAAACGCCTCCGCGTACACGTGCGACGCGCCCGTCGGGCCGAACATGTGCAGCACCTGCGCTGACGCTCCAACCACACACGTCGCCGCAAGGAGCACAGCGCCGCGATAACGCCTTCTCATGGGCCCCTCCAATGCGGAATCATGGCGGAAACGCCTCACGGCGCTTCCGCCCTGTAGCCAACTACCAAATATTCGGGTTGCAGTAGCCATTCAAAGGCGTATAGTTATAAAGGCTATCCGGACTCCAAACGCCATCGATCGTCCCAGTGTTCTTCATTCCCCATCCTGTTAACTGGGAATTTGCGACCCCGGATTGCCCAAACCGTTCGTAAACGAGATTCCTGATGCAAAAGTGCCCTTTCAGGCCACGATTGACTACCGCATCGGCACCACCCATGCAACCTTCTCCTTCCATGAAAGAGGTCGTGGCGACGTCTGTCGCCTTGAGAACAACCATGCAGAAGAAGCGGAAGGATGTCTGTAGACACGGGGCTTCGAGCCGGGCTAGCGGCTGTCTACAGGCCGGTGACCTGCTGGATGATGGAGAGGACCCCGCTTATCCCGCGGACATCCAGTGCGCGATACGCGTCGCGCCTCACCGCGTACACCGTACTCGCAGAGTAATTCACCGATGCGGCGATCTGCTTGAGCGTCTTGCCCTCAAGCGATCCTATGAGGACGTCGACCTGCAAATCCGACAGCCCCCGTGCCCGCAGGGCGTTCACCGCTCGATCGGCGGGCAGACGCGAGAACTCGTTTCCGACCGCGTCTCGGTGCGCCGACGCGACGACCTCTGCCCACAGCACCGCGAGCGCGATGGCGGCGAGTGCCACCGCGATACCGAGCACGAAGCTGAACGCCAACTGCGCCTGCCGCTCCGCGATGACTCGATCGGTCACGAGCATGATGTTCATCTCGTCGTACAGCCAGCTGATGGGACCCACGCCGATCATGCCGCCGACGCTCAACCCGCCGAGCAGAGCGTGGGAGAAGCGGCCCACATATCCCGAACGATGCAGCTCGACGACCATCCCAGCCACGGCTCCCGCAAGAACAACCAGTATGAGAGCATAGTTCTCAATGAGCTGAGCTGCCGCGATCGAGCCGATCAAGCACAAGGCAAGTGCGACGCTTAGGGCAGTTCGGCCCAGATAGGCGAGCATGCCGACCGTGCAAACGGCCAGAAACCCTATGAGCAGAAGAAACTGCTCAACGGGGGCGATGAACGGCCATACCGAGCCCTTCCAGAACACGAACAGCGACAGCCCTAGCACGGCTGCGATAACAACCAGGCAGCATGCCGTTACCGCAGGAAACGCGGAATCCTCCCGCACCGCGTCCAGCACGACGAGCGCATCGGCCATCGCAAGCGCCGACGCCAGCATCACGATCGGCAGCGCATCGATGCACAGCGCCTGAGCCGCGCACTCGGCCACGATGCATGCGGCGAGCACGACCGTCCGGATGCGCATCGATCGAATCGTGCCGCCCCATGGGCCGCTCAGCCTCGAGGCGAGAAACGGTCCGATCGCGACGACCGAAAGCGTCGCGCACACATTCAGGGGCGTGAACCACACCGCCTCGCGCGCATGCCACGGAAACATTCCAGCAAACACGCAAAGAGCGAGCGCCTCCATCGCAAATCTCCAGCGAGCATACAGGGCATCGTCAGCATCGGCAGCAGCCACTGGCGCCGCCTCGCGGCGCGCAAGCTCGCGGGCCTCCGCCACAGACGAAACACCCATCTTTGCCCACGCGCGACTCTGCAGGTTGCGTACCGTGGAGGCGCTGATGCCCATCGACTCGGAGGCGGCACGCGAGCTCACACCCTCAAGCGCATACACGACGGCTTCGCGCTCTCGATCCGAAAGCCGCCAGGCATTTTGTATTTCATATTCCTGCTCCGCATGGTCGTTGTGGTCGACTCGAGTCTCGGGCCTGCAGCGCTGTTTGAGCAGGCGGCTGGCGGCAAGGCCCGCTGCAAACACCGCGGCACATGCGAGAGCACACAGGGGTATGTGGTCGAGCGCCACAAAGACGGCATTTGGAAACAACCGCAACAGGACATGACCGAGCGCCTCACCGTACATGAGCCCTGCAAACAGCGTGGCAAATCCTCGTGCACCTCCCCATCTTGCCGCGGCCGCCCCCAGAGCGCACAGCGCGAGAGCGGGCACCAGCAGCGATCCCATCGCTGCAACGTCAGCGCTCGCAGTGGCGATGCCAACGGCGTATGCGCTGACAAGAGCGAACGGGGCCGCCAACACCATTCTGAATATCCCTACGATGGCGCAAGCGCCGATGAGCGGAATTTGGGCATATCCTCCCCTGTCGTCCTCAGGTTCGCGCCGGATGTACCGCCTGAAACTCAGCACCAGCACCATAACGGAGCACAGGGGCAGCACCGTAAAGCAAAGCGTCCACAACGGCAATGCAAGCAAGAACAGCTTCACCTCGAGCGGAAGATGCGGCCACACGACAGAGCCCACAAACGACAGGGCATAGAGAAGCGCCGCGACCCCCAGCCCGATGCGATCAGTGCACCGGGCGATGCGCTCCCGAACAGATCGGGTCATCGATGGGTCATTTGGGGACGGGTTCGTTCCAACCCATCGGCGGCCTACACGGTCGCCGATGGGTTGGAACGAACCCGTCCCCAAATGACCCATCTCATGCTCGGGCAGCAGCCAGGCGAACACACCCACAAGCGCCATGAACCAGTAATACGTGGAAAAGCTCTGGATGTCAGCGACGTCGTACAACATATTTGCTGAAGTCCGCATAAAGAACGGCGGCATACCCATCAGAAGGGCGAACCATATGATGTAGCGGGCGTTTGATCGCATTGTATGCCTCCCCGGAAGCGTTCAGGCCGCCGAATCGAACGTCTCAATCATCTGTCTACACCATATGCGCGTCTGTAGACAGGTCGCATGAAACATGTTTACCACCTGTCTACAGACGCCGGCGACGCCGCGCTGATTTGACGGGGCGCGGCCGACGTGGGATTCTTACATAATCTGTAAGCTGACGGTAAAGAGCACCATGACCGACGAGATCTTGTCCCCGACATATGCGCCGATTCCATATACCGCTGCGGCGGCGCTCATCGCGTTCACCGTCGTCATGGTCGTGCGCACGCGCGCGGCGCGCGAGCGCGTCACGCCCGGCATGATCCTGTGGCCGCTCCCGTTTGCGAGTCTACTCGCCCTCATGGGCGTACTCTGCGTCAACGAACTCTGCTTATTTAGCGCCAAAACCCTCATCGTCTACTCCGTTGCCATGGAGATTCTGGGCGCCGCGACGCTCGCGCGAACGTTCGTCGCCCCGTGGCTCGAGCGCATCGGGGGCGGCGCGCACGGCATCCGCCTTCTGCGCGACCTCGTGCTGCTCGCCATCGCCGCCATCATCTCCGCCTGGTCGCTTGAGGCTGCATGGAACGAGCGCGCCGGCCAAGTCCCCGTCGCCTTCTTCGCGCTCTCGACGCTCGTCGTGTTTAGCCTGATGGTCGCGCTGTACTTCATCGGTCAGCGCTCGGGCGTGCTCGCGGTCATCCCCGTCGTCGCATGCGCGGGCTTCGGCGTGGCGCAGTACTTCATCCTCCAGTTCAAGTCGGCGGCGATCCTGCCGAGCGACCTGCTCGCCCTCGGAACCGCGGCCGCCGTGAGTGGCAACTACACCTACGAGATCAACACGGCCGTGGCCGAATCGCTCGTGGGCGCGGGCGCGGCGATCGCGCTGCTCTCGTTCATCTGGCCCGGTCGCCCTCGCACCGTGGTGCGCGGCGCCGCCGGCGTCGTCGGCAACCTGTGCGCCGGCGTCGCCGTCTTCGGCATCCTGGCGGGCGCGTTCTCCACCGTGAAGCTCGAGGAGGCCATGGGGTTCGAGTATGACCGCTGGTGGCCCATCGCGACCTACCAGACCTACGGGTTCCTCCCCTCGTTTATCGCCGTCGCCCAGGACCTTCCCATTCCCGAGCCCGAGGGCTACGACGACGAGACCGCGGCGGATATCCAGGCGGACCTTGTCGCCGCCTACGACGCGACCCTTGGCGCCACGCCCGAGCGCATCGCCGCCGAGCAGCAGTTCGCGCAGGTGCAACCCACCATCATCGCCGTCATGAACGAGAGCTTCTCGGACCTGTCCCTGTACCAGGGGCTGTTCGACGCCGGCTACACGGGGCCCGCGTTCTACAACTCGCTGGGCGACACCCTGCAGCGCGGCACGCTCATGACCTCGGTCAACGGCGGCGGCACAGCGAACAGCGAGTTCGAGTTTTTGACGGGCGACTCCATCGCGTTCATCGGCAACGGAAAGTACCCCTACCAGCTGTACAACCTGTCCGACATCGAGTGCCTGCCCCGGCAGCTCGAGGAGCTCGGCTACCGTGCGCGCGCCATGCACCCGCAGGCGCCCACCAACTGGAACCGCGCGCTGTCCTACAAGCAGATGGGCTTCGAGGAGTTCTACTCCATGGAGGATTTCGAGGGCGAGCCGCAGTATCACGCCGGCGTGACCGACCGCGCGACCTACGACAAGATCCTCGAGCTGCTTGCCGAAGACGACGGGCCGCAGTTCATCCTCGATATCACGATGCAGAACCACAGCGGCTACGACGCGGGCACCGTCCCCGCCGAAGAGCTCACGTCGTATGCGCCGGCCGGCGTGACGGACGGGGAGCTGCTCACTCAGCTCAACACGTACCTCACCTGCATCAACGCCTCCGACCGCGACCTCGCCTACTTCGTGGATCAGCTGCGCCAGCTCGACCGGCCCGTCGTGCTCGTGTTCTTCGGCGACCATCAGCCCAACATGACCACGTCGCTGAACGACGCACTCTATCCCGGCGAAGACGAGCTGACGCATCAATGGCGCCTGTTCCAGTCGACGTATTTCATCTGGGCGAACTACGATGTCGCCGGCAACGATCAGGTCAGCGCGCAGAGCGAGATCGGTGCCAGCGCGCTGGCGGCGCAGGCGCTGCACGCCATCGGCGCGCCCCTGACCGACTATCAGAAGGCGCTGCTCGCCAGCCGCTCGCAGATCGTCTCGCTGAGCGCCAACGGCTACCGCGGCGCCGACGGCGTCTGCTACACCCTCGACGCGGAAGGGCCGTACCGCAGCCTCGTGGACGACCTGCGCGCCGTGCAGTACCTGAACTTTGCGCGCAAGGTGAACTAGCCACCTTGGGAACACGGTGCCCGTCTACGTGTTCTCAAGCAAAATCGGAAATGAGCGCAATGCGCTCAAGAACGGTGTGCCCCCTTGTAGACGCGCCCTCTCAACCAAGCACATAGCTGGTGTCTACAGACATATTTGCTCGCTTGCCATAGCGTCTACATCGAATATCGAGGCCCATTTACATTTCGAATCTGCGGAGAGGGGCGACGATGATGGCATGGCTGCGAGTTGTACAGGCCCAAATACGCGTGACGGCACGCAACAAGCTGCTGCTGGTTCCCATAGTGCTCACCATCATGGCATTGCTGCTCCCCGTGGCGCTCGCACTTCCTACGGGGGGAGCCTATATCGCCGGACGCGACGCCGTTGAAACACAACAAACGTTTCTGAGCGAACAGCTCTCTTCCGGTGCTTACCGCACCGCTCCAGCCAAACTGGTGGAACTGAAGCAACAGGAGGTCTCCTACCTACAGGAAGCTTTAGCGCTCCCCATCGAGGACGCAGCGGGGTACTTTTCCGCTCTCGCCCGTCGCGCGCGCACCGTGGAGGAGGAGCACGAGCACGGTTACGTCCAGGGTGCGGAAAACGAGTTGTCCTTCGCCGCCAATGCTCTGCTGCTTGAGCGCATCGCGCTGCTTGGCGCACCTGAAGTTTACGACACTGCAGCAGACATGCCCGCCATCTACCTGTTGGCGTTCTCCATCGGGTCTACGCCTTACATCTTCTGGTACCTCGTCCCAGTCGCCGTGATGGCAATCGCGGGACGGCGCTTGGACAGACGCCTCGTCTCTCAAGGTCGCATGGGAATACGAGGCTCTGCCTGCGCAACTGGTCTTGCCGGTGCGCTCGTATCCCTCGCATGCCTCCTCATATGCCTGATCATACCGTTTGTTATCGCATCGATGCGAAACGGAATGGGCGATCCCAGCTATCCCGTCGTTCTCATACGCGACAACACACTCGTGTCCACCACAGTCGGCGTGCAGATAGCTGCATTTCTCGCTCTACAAACTGCAATCTACATCGCGCTGTGCTCCATAGCCGCAGCCGTCCTCATGTGCAAAGGCGGATCTGTCGCCGCTGCAATCATCATGACGCTATTGATCGCCGCGCCGTTGTTTGAATTGTATTACGCGCACGATGTCCCTTGGGCCCCTCTGCTCACGTCTCTGCTTCCCACCTACCTGAACTCAGCGAGCGTACTTGGCGGCGCCTCGTATCTCAACACCTCGGACATCGCTCTCGTGACGGGAGCTGGCGGTGCCCATGCAATCATAGTGCCACTCATGTGGGGAGCTGCGGCGCTCGGTTTCGCCAACACCGTGTCGATGATGCCTTCGCAACGACGATGGGGCTGGTGCTCAGGAATCGGCGATCGTGCCATATCCGGCACGAACATCACGTCGCCTACCAGGGTTTTTGACATCGTGTTCGATACAGTCGCATATCGTCGCAATCCGATTCTCAATAAAGCACATGTGCAGATACAACCTGGCGAGATCATAGGGCTCATCGCTCCTAACGGCGCCGGTAAGACAACTCTGCTCCAAGCCCTCAACGGCACAGGGCATGCAACCGTCCGCGGCAGCCTCCAGCTCGGCGGCTTTCCGCTTTGTGACCGATCCACCATGCGCACGACGGTCTTTCTCCTCAGCGATAGCGAGCTACTATTCCCAGCCCAAACCGTCCGGTTCCATCTCGAGCTCACCATCGCCCTTTGGGAAACTAGCAAAAACGCGCGTGAAGAAGCAGAGCGTTTCGACCTGGCCGAATACCTGAATACGCCCGTACACAAGCTGTCCCAGGGGAATCGGCAGTTGCTCTTACTCTGTATGGCCTGCACAAGCAATGCGTCGATCCTGCTGCTCGACGAGCCCATGAATGCGCTGGACCCGCTTCACGTCGAGCTCGTGTCCACCGCCCTACGTGAGCACGCCACACGCGGTGCAATCGTGGTTATCTCATCCCACATGCTGTGGGATCTGGAGACCCTCTGCGACCGGACGCTTTTCATCGCGGAGCAGCACGTCATCGAGATAGGAGGTGAGACCAGCGGGAGCGACATAAACCTGAACGATATTTATCGACGCATCTATCAACATGCAACATGATGGGAGATCAAACATGAAGAAGAATGCAAGCAGGCTTCGCAGCACCCTAGCGACCATTATCGCTTTGACTGCCGTATGCTCCGCCACCATATCCCCCATTGCCGCCGCGTGCGCAGCAGAGCTCAACGCGCCCGCAGCCCAAGAAGAGACTATTTCCCCCCGAGCCATGAATGCCCAGGTCGTCGACACCTATATGTCATTTTCGACAGCAAACGACCCTTCAGAAAACATCGATAGGTATAATGAGACATATAAGCTAATTTATTTTCAAAACTCTTATGCACTCACTGGGACCCAGATAATTTACACATCTCTTGGAATAAGTCCAAACAACCCATTTGTGGTTGGATTCGAGACCAAGTATCGTTGCATCTATGACACCTGGTAAGTGCGCTCTCAATACGCTACGTCATCTCAGGGCCTGGCATTAACCGAAGAGGAGGTGTGCCTATCATGGGCGCACCTCCTTCTTGCACCCCTGCATGAATCGCCCAATGAGCAGCTTTCTGCCCTACGCCAGCATGACCACGCTGGCACTATTCGCCTGGCTTCATTGGCCCTCATAGGATGAGACAGTCATGGTCATCTATAGCCGCATGGAAATGACTCATCATATGCTCTGCTCACGCAGGCGGAAAGCCGCATCCACAAGCGCCACCTTAAGATCGCGGGAGGTATGGACATCGAAGTATCGAAACGCCTGATGGCGCGCATCATTTACCGTGCCAGGCGCACAGTTGAGCTCCTGGCAGATTTCTCTTCGAGACAAGCCGCTCGCAATGCCCACAGCGACATCCGCGTACAACGGGGTAAATCCACACCCCATGAGCACACCTTTCATGCGGCCCTTGAGCTGCGCGTCACGCATCGGTAGCTCATCAAGACGCGCGGCGCGACCACGCACACGCATGATGACTGCGGCCGACGCCGCCATCGCTCCCGCAGCCAGCGCGTCGATCACACCCGCCGCGACCCCATGCGCCGATGCCTGGGGAGCCGCCTGTAGGAGCAGCGCGATGCCGCTTCCCCAGCTCTGCGTACCCACAAGCGCAACCGATGTCATGAGACCTGCAAGCCCTCCGATGAGCACGCACAGCGCCTCTTCTAACGACTCCCCGCGCGCCGTATGCCTCGCCATCACAACCAGAACGCCAACGAACAATATGCACGAAAGCATAGACAACATGGTGCCGAGCGCAAACGGATCAGTCCGGCTCGTGTCCCATGTGACAATGAGCCGCCACAGTGACCTGAAGCCGCACGCCCCCACCAACAGATAGGCCACACGCCCCACAGCCCCCATGCGACGCATCGCGACAAACAACCTCCGCATGGCCATTCGGTCTTCTTGCCAAATCATAGAGGCAAGCGTTGCTGCACAGGCAACCGACAGCGCGCATGTCACCGTATCCATCACAATACCCCATGCGTTTCCCGATGCACAAAGGAATGCCACGAAAACCAGGGCAACGTATCCAGCGATTACAATTCGCAGCCAGGTTGCATTTTTCTCGCTCGGACCAGCGCCCTCCCCTTCAGACAGAAGAATGAACGCGTGCAGCACGGCGAGTACCATAACAAGGATGACCAACGAGAACATGGCGATCAGATCAAACGGCACGACATCAACCTGCGTGCCGGATGATAAGAATACGAGAAGCGGCCACAGCGCAATCACTGCTGCTGGGATCACCAAAAGCAGAACGGTCGAACGCCGTGCTGTCGCGCAACGCCCCCTGTCCGCGCTCCCATTCGTCCTTTCGCGGGAAGCACGGCCACCGAAGGCTCCTCGACCATCCGAAGCCTGATTCCTTATCTCATCGATCGAGCCCATTCCAAGTTTCGCCAGCGCCCGCTCTTGGTAGGTCCTCACCGTCGAAGCGGAGATCCCCAGAGCTCGCGCCGTCTCAGCAGATGTGTCACCTGCCATCCGGTGCCTCAACGTCTCGCATTCGCGCTCGCTGAGGCCTCGTTCCCTCCAAGACTCCACCTGCGCGGCGATGTGCGGATCGTCCTCGCAGGTATCGCCCGCCCGCGACGCGTCCGAAGCAGCCGTGTCCCCTGTCCTCGTCGCTCCGCCAGCTTGTCGCGCGACCATCTGACGTATGGCGCAACAGGCGAACACGATAAGGTTGACGGCCATCAAACCGACACCGAGAGCATCGAGCCGTCCGCGCGTCACTCCGTAAGCGGCAGACGAGATGCATATCGACGCCTGGCATCCCGTGAAGAGCCCGAGGCAGGCCAGCCGCCGTGCGCGCCAAGGCCCCACGCGAAGCAGGCACACCGCAAGCGGGATCGCCACCAGCAGCGCAAGACCGACAGGCGCCGCCGCGGGAGCGGTGGTATCGGTGCCGGTCGAAAGACGGACGACGTCAGCCAGCGAGACCGAAACGGGCATCTGGTCGATCACGAGTGTCCCGAAGCCCATCTCACGCCATAGCGCATCAAGCAGGTCGGGGAGCAACCTGTGAGCATCTGCCGCGCCCATCGTCAACAGGGCCACCGAAGCCGCGCTACCGCACAAAACCGCCGCCGCGAGCGGGGCGCGTCGACGACCGGGGGCGCGCCCGCCGCGGCCGAGCAGCAGGATGCAGAACTGAAGCGGCGCCACGATGGTCAGCGCCAGCACCGCGCCGCAGGCAACGACAGCGCCCGAGCCGTGCGCGTCCACGTTCCACAGCGCAATCAGAGCGACCGCCATGAGCAGCGCCGCCACCGCACTACCCCATGTGGGACGCACCCGGCGCGACAGGGCAAGGGCCGCCGCGACCAGCGCGGCGAGCACATCGACACCCGACAAGACGAGCATGCCGAGCAGCAGGCAGCCGGAGCCAAACGGCGCACAGGCAAGCAGGGCCGCACCCTTCACCCAGCACAGCGAGGCAATCGAAACAAGAACGGTCAACATCGTCACCACCCTCTCCCTTGCGGTCAACTCGCGGATTCATCGGCTCGTCGCGGTAGGATTCCGCGGATCTGGGCCGCAGTCCGCGCGACGACGGCATGATCGCCCGGCATCGCGCCCCGAGACGTGACGCCGACCACCAGCTCGTCGTTTTCGCACAGCGCGGGAAAGAAGAACGTGCATTCATCGGGTGCATCCGCCACGGAAACCGGTATTCCGAGACGGCGGCAGCGCTCGCCGATTGAGCGATTGACCGACCGGTCATCGGTCGCCGCGACCACCAGCGCGCGGCCGTCCTCGTCGTCCGCCTCGTACGGGCGTCGGCGCACCTGGATCCCCGCACATGGGCTCACGCTCTCCCCGGCGCGCGGGTCGATGACGGTCACCCGGGCGCCGAAGCGTGCGAGCGCCTCCGCGCGGCGTCTTCCCACCTCGCCCGCGCCGACGACGAGGCAATCGGCATCGACGAGGGAAACGAACAGGGGGAAGCGGCCGCGCGCGGCGGCCTCCGCCTGAGAGGCTGCACTCACTCGCCGCGCCCTCGCGGGCGCTTCCCGCATATGCGCGACCGCCAGCCGGCAGAGCTCGGGCCACGCGCCGATGCCCTCGTGGGCCACTGACACTGCATATCCCGCCTGCTCGAAGCGAGCTCGCCAGGTGCCCTCGATATCGCGCTCGACGTGTCCCGCCGCCGTGAGCATAAGCGGCACAAGGCGCACCTCGTGAGGCAGCGGGTCCTCGGCACCCAGCTGGGCGGCGATGTCCTCCATGGACGGCTCGCCCCGAAGCAAGCCGATGACGATATCGTCGCGCCCGCGCACGCGCAGCGCATATCCGAGGGCAAGGTAGGCGAGCTGACCCGCCCCTTCCGCCCCATGCCCCACCAGGACATATGACGCGCCATCTCTGCGAGGCAGGCGCTCCTCGAAAACGCGGGCCACCGCCTCGACATCTGCCGCCGTCTCCATCAACGGGCGTGAGAGGCGCACCTCGTCGAACAGCGGCGCCTTCTCGTCCACCGCCTCCCGCACGCTCCGGTATGCGCGCCCGTCGACCAGATGCGCGTCGGCAACGACCGCACGGCGCACGCCGCACGCCCATAGCTGTTCGAGCGCTTCGGCCACATCGGGCACCCGCTCGCCGCGCGCTTCGAGGCGTGCGCGGGCCTTCGCGCTGGTATATGCCATGACACACGGGGCCTCGGCGCCCTTCTCGGCCCGAAACGCGCCCTCGAGCGCGCGCACCATCGCATCGACGCTGCGCCCGCGCGCGCCGGTACGCGACGTGCCGTACACCGCGATCACAAGACCCCAGCGATCCATGACGCACCCCATTCCTTGTCCCGTCTTGTGACCACGATACCCCATTGTGCACCGGAGATGCATTGACCAAAAGGAGCACGAGCCCCGCGGGACGACGCAGGCGGCCCATCCACGGTACGCATATGGCACGCCGCTCCATCGACGGTACGCTATAGGCACGTTTTTCGCTCGAAAGCGTGCCTATAGCGTACCGTGGATGGGCCGACGTGCCATACGCGTACCGTCGATCCGAGCAAAGCTGCGGGAGGGGCGAATTGGCCTGCGGTTCCCGAGAGGCGTACACTTGAATCATCAACACGAGAGGAGCGCCATGGAGAACACGACGGCATCGCCGGACGGTCGCGCCCGGTTCGAGCGCGTGGAAACGCCGGAGCAGACGCGCGCGCTCGCCGAGCTCGCCGGCACCATCTGGCGGGAATACTGGCCGACATATCTGGGCGAGGCCCAAACCGAGTACATGATCGAGCAGTTCCAGAGCCTGCCCGCTATCACGCGCGACATGGCCGAGCACGCCTACGAATACTGGCTCGTTCGCGCGGCAGACGACAACCGTATCGTCGGCTACACGGGAGGGCATGTCGAGGCGGAAACCAACCGGTTCTTCATAAGCAAGATCTACCTGCTTGCCCCCGAGCGCGGCAAGCACTTCGCGAGCGCGGTCATCGCGTTTTACGAGGACCTGTGCCGGACGCGCGGGCTGCGCGCCATGTACCTCACGGTCAACAAGGGCAACGAGCTCGGCATCCGCGCGTACGAGGGCAAGGGATTCGCGACCATCGACGCCGTCGAGACCGATATCGGCGAGGGCTATATCATGGACGACTACATCATGGAGAAGCGTATCTCGTAGCGCATGGGACCGCCTGCGACGGCCAGGGACCGATCGCATAAGTTAAGGGACGCTAAGGAAATCGTAAGGGGACAGACGGGTAAAGGGCGAGCAACTGCCCTTCCCCTTGAATCGAGGATCCATGCACCGTCTCGCCCGTATCGCGCTTCTCATCACCGCCGCCCTGGCGCTGCTCATACCGACCGCAGCGCAGGCAGGGCAATCGTCAGCGATAGCCAAGATCGTCGACCCCAACACATCGGACGCATGGAGCGCGCTGTTCGAGGCGGGCGACGACGGCCTGTCGTTCTCCTCCGAGCAGGCCGGAAGGATCTGGGTCGACAAGACCGTATACGGATCGACCGACGAGGCGAACGCATCCGGCGTCCCCGCCCGGCTCGACGACGAGGCGCGCGGGTTTCTGGTCAGCCTCTCGGCGCTCTCCTCGGCGGTGTCGGTCCGACACGAGAACGATCTGGCCCACGACGTGGTGTTCGTCGTGAGCACCAACGGCATGCTCGCCGACATGACCTACGGCGGACGCCCGCAGGGGGCCTACCTCGCCGACGCGCTCAACGTGGCGATCGCCCGCCTCATGGCGGAGAACGAGGGCGCGGCGGTGCCCACGCGCATCGCCGTCGTGGGATATTCCGCCGATGTCGCCACGCTCATGCCGCTCGACACCTACACGCCCGACAGCGACGGCCGCTACGTGTCGTTCGCACCGCGCGGTGCGGCGACGACGCCCGCGCTTCTGGTCAACGCCCGCGCGGACCATGGGTCCCGCACGACATCGATGCAGCTGCGCAGCGGATCCTACCTCCAGCGGGCGGTCCGCGTCGCAGGCGACTTGCTCGTTCAGGCGGCAGGCGACGCGCAGGCAGCCGAACGGAAGCCCGAGCTCGTCCTCATGGGCGTGCAGACGCCGCCGATGGCCCATGTCGACCTGGCTGATCCTCCCTCCTACACCGGCGACACGACCGGCTTTCTGGGCCCGCTGCCCAACACGCGCGAGAACGGTTACGGCACCGACGCGATGATGGCCACGCTGCTCACCGTGCGCGCGCAGCGGCGGCGCATCGAGGACGCTTGGAAGCCGACGGGGCGAGACCTCGCGCTGTACACGACGGGGCTCGACGCCACCGCGACCGTCGAATACCTGCTGCAGACGGCCGAGGCGCAGCGAACCGCCTCCCTCCCCGGATCGGGAGCCGCCACGAGCGTCGACCTCGCGCGCAACATGGCCCAAGCCGCCCGCGCCTACGCGGACGCCGCAGCGCGCGGGGATGCAACCGTATCGCTCGACCTCTTCGGCTCGAGCGCCTCGGGCCTCGTCGCAAAAACCGTGGACCTGCCGTGCCTCCCCGATCTGCTCGACAGCGCGGACGGCTACGCCCTGAGCAGCGTCGACGAGTTCTTCTCCGCCCACAGCGCGTCCGCCATCTCCTGGGCGTTCAACTCCGCCATCAACCGCATGCTGGACATCGAGTACACCTCGCCCTCCCCTGCGGACACCGCCGGTGCGCGATGGGGAGAAAGCCGCCTGACCGTAGAGGACCGCATCGGCGCCGGCATGAACATCTCGTCCATGAAGGGCATCGTGTACGGAACGCACCTGCTCGACGGCGCGCTTGCCGCACAGGCGGTCACGATCAGCATGAGCGACCCGTGGGACATCGAGGCCACGCACGAGTACGCCTACCTTGTCGATACGGTCAACGAGCGCTACGACCTGGGGTACGACGCCTACAACCTCTTCTTCGACGCGTTCTCCGACGGCCAGTTCGCCTATCGCGGTACCGGGGACTTCTCGAACCGCGCGTCGTGGTACGTCGACGCCGAGCACCATATGGTCGCGCACGGCAGCGTGCCCTACACGTTCGCCACGACCGCCGAGGTCAATGCCGTACAGCAGGGAGATTGGGCGGATGCGGCTCCTGCCGACGTCAAAAGCCGCATCGAGGCCGCGCGCGACGCCGGCGCGACCGCCGTATGCGAGACGTGGTTTTTCATCGGCAACCTCCCGAACCAGTACACCGGCGGCGACATCGCGCTCTACGACGTCATCGTCATGGTGGAGACCGACCTGGAGACCGGCCGCCAGACGGTGCTCGCCTCCCTTCCCACCGACGCACTGCCGGCACGGCGCGCGAGCGTGACCGTGCATGCCGACGGCAAGGCGACCATGGCGCTCGAGGACCCGCAGGAAACCTACCCGATCCGCCTTGTCTACGAGGTGGCACCCACCGAGCACCTGAACGGCCTGCTCGACCGCATCGACGCGGGCGAAACCGTATCCGACGACGAGCTCTCCGAGACTCTGGGCGAGCGGCCGCAGCACTCCGGCGGCGGCTCGAGGCTGGTCTACGCGGGCTCGTTCTCCCTGGAAGACAGCCCTGAGCATGCAGCGGCCGGCTGCACCGCCGCAGCATACGTCGCGCCCACCAATGCGTACTACGCCCTCACCGAGCCCACGCCCCTGTTCGCCCTGGCACCGAGCGCATCTGCAGACGGCGGCGACCTGCCGCAGCCAGACGACCTCATCCCCCTCACCTCCCAGCCCGAGGCGGGAGCGACGTATTACTTCATGCGCACGGTCTACAGCGCATCCCATATCGACCCTGACGGGGAGGCTGAGGCCACCGTCGAGCAGCGCGTCATCCCCTACGTCGCGATCGCGGCTGCCGAAGACGGCACCGCCCCCTATTTCACGGACGACGACGGCCAGGTCTGCGTCGCCGCCGGAACGCCCCGGTTCCGTGCCGCCGAGACCATCGGGCCGAGCGACAAGGCGCCCAATCTCACCGGGTCCGCCCCGTACGTGACAAAGCTCACCGTGCAGGCCCACGAAGGCGGCCAGACGCGGCTAGCGGCGCAGATGGGTAATAACGGCGCCCTTGCCCTACCTTCCGCCCAGGGTTCCGGCAATCTCACGGTCGAGGTGCACGTGCGCTCCGTGGGTTCATCGGACGATGACGGCCAGGGCGCGTGCAGATTCCGCATCACGTTCACGACCGAAGCTGGCGCGGCGCTTGCGGGCCCCGTGGTCTGCACCGACCCCGTCACGCACGATCCGCAGATCACGCCGCTCGACAACGGCTCGTTCGATCTGACGCTGACGGACGGGGCCAGCGCCACGGTCGCGGACCTCCCCGCGGGCACCGGGTATCGCATCGAGGAGCTGCCCGCAAAGGACGGTTCGACCTGGAAGTGCTCGCACGCCACGACCGTGGGCGCGCAGAGCCCCACGCAGGCGACCGGAACCGTCGCGGAGGGGACCGTCGTCCAGGACCAGACGGTCGTCAGCTTCACGAACGTCCCCACCTCGGGGCGCATCGAGATCTCCAAATCGGTCACCGGCAACGACGGCGACACGACCCGCGCGTTCCCCTTCCTGGTGAGACTGGCGCGCGAAGACGGCCTCCCCCTTCCCTCATCGGTCCTCTATGAGCTCGACGGATGGACCCGGGCATCGGGTATCGCCGCGGTCGCGGACGACGGCAGCGTGACGCAGGAGGACGGATCGCCGTTCGCGCTGGCGGACCGGCAGCGCCTCACGCTGTCCGGCATTCCGCTCGGCATCGCCTACGCCGTCGAGGAGACCGACCCGGCCGGCCACACGGTCCATATCGATAAGACGAGCTCCGCGACGGACGAAGAAGATGCCAGCGACGACTCGGCATCGGGCCTCATCGAGCACGACGGGCAGCACGACGTGCTGGCCTTCACCAACGAGCGCTGGGCGTACGGCTCGCTTGAAGTCGCCAAGCACACCGTGGGCGGCGAGGCGGGGCGCGCCTTCGCCTTCACCGCGATGTTGACCGATGCCGCGGGCGCACCGCTCCAGGGCACGGTCTCCTACCGCATCGAGGGCGCTGGCGAGGGCGAAAGCCGTACCGCAGAGCTGCAGGGAGGCACCTTCTTCTTTGAGCTCGCGGACGGCCAGACCCTCGTCGCCGACGACATCCCGCAGGGGACGGCGTATCGCGTCGCGGAGCAGGACTACGCAGAGGAAGGCTATCTCGCCCTGCAGTCCGGCGCGACGGGGGCCATCGGCGACGAGCCCGCTCGGGCGACCTTCGCCAACATCAATGCCACCGGCGCGCTCGGCATCGCGGAGGTCGGCGCCGGCAACGCGCTCGAGACGGGCAGATCGTTCTCGTTCGCCGTCACGCTGAAAAACCTGTTCGCCGCCAAACCGGCACAGGACACCGAGGTCGTCTTGCAGTCCACGCGCTACGTCTCCTCCCGGGACGCTGTCGAGGAGCCCTTGCGATTCGAGCGCGTCTCGGGCACCGATGACGGGCGGGCCGTCGTCGAGAACGTCGCGCATGGAACGGGCGTCGTGATCGAGGGCCTTGCCCCGAACATGGCGTTTTCCGTCGAGGAACTCGACGCCCGCGTCCTCGAGGACGCGGGATACCGCATCTACCTGGGGAGCCGACCGGATATCGAGAGCGGCGCCCAGCAAAACCCCTATGAGGGGACGCTCGCGAGCGGCGGGGTCACGCCGGTTTTCGCCGTCAACGTCCGCGACCTGTACGGAGCCCTTGCCGTCTCGAACAGCATCGAGGGACAGGCGGCGCTCGACGATGCGCAGGCGGGCAAGCGCTTCCTCTACACCGTCCACGCCCTGACGGCCACCGGCGCGCCCGCGACCGGCGCCTACGCATGGCGTGCGGAGGGCGCCGCCGAACCCGCCGACGGCTCGAGGGGGACCATGCCCGATGGAAGCCCCGCCCTCGTGTTCGATAACGGGTACGCCGCGTTCGAGATTGCGGGCAGCGGGACCATGCAGATCTCGGCCCTGCCCGCCGGGGGCTCGGTCGCCGTCGCGCAGCGCGACGAGGCCGACTTCGGATACACCACCTCGCCCGCCTTGGAGCAGACGGCGGCCCTCGACCCAAACGGCACCGCGACGCTCTCCTTCACCAACGTCAAGGAGTACGAGGCCTGCGCGGCCTCCGTTCCCGCCTCCTCCACCCTGTTCGGGCGCGCGCAACAAGACGGGGAGTTTACCTACCGGCTCTTTGACGAACAGGGAGACCCCGTGACCGTCGACGGCGAGCCGGCATCCGCGTCCAGCGCCGCCTCACCGGACGGTGTCGCCTCCGCCCTCGCGTTTCCGCAGCTCACCTATAGGGAACCGGGAACCTACTCCTATTCGGTGCGGCAGGCCGTCCCAGCAGATCCCGAGCCCGGCGTAGCATACGACGAGCGGGCGTTCGACGTGCGCGTCGACGTCACCGCCAACAGCAAGGGCGCGCTGTCGGCTCGCGTGACCACATCGCATGAGGGCGAGCCGATGGCGGCGGCATTCGAGAACCGCTATCGCACGGCAAGCGAGTCGGCCCCCATCGAAGGGACCAAGACCCTCGACGGCAAGGCCCCCGCCGCAGGCGCCTTCGCCTTCACCCTGCAGGAAGTCGATGCGAACGGAGAGGAGATCGGACCTGCGCTCACCTCGTACAACGACGAGGAAGGGGGCATCGTGTTTGGACCTTTCGAGCTGAGCGCCCCCGTCGGCAGCTCGGTGCACCGGACGTTCATCGTTCGCGAGAATATCCCTGAGAACCCGGAGCAAGGCATCGTCTACGACACGCGCGTCTACCGAGCAGAGCTCACCGGCGAGTCGGCAGACGACGGCACGCTCGACGTCCATGCGGCATACGCCGTTCGCGACGGCGGCGCGGGGGACGGCCCGTGGCTGCCCTGCTCGGGCATCGTGTTCGAGAACAGCACCACTCACGAGCCGGAGACCCCTGACACGCCGATCGACCCCGACACGCCGGTGTCACCGGATGCGCCCGACACGCCGGACTCCCCTGACGAGCCGGACAGCCCGGAGTCTCCCGATACGCCCGAATCGCCCGGTTCTCCGAGCACGCCGGACACGCCCGACGGACCAAGCACGCCGGACACGCCCGACGGACCAAGCACGCCGGAATCCCCAGAAGAGCCCGTGACACCGGAATCGCCCGACTCCCCCAGCTCCCCCGACACGCCGCCTGCCCCGACAACACCTGCGGACCCCGAGACGCCGACCGGGTCCGACACCCCGCCTGAGGCCAACGGCCCAGATGAGCTCGCAAAGACCTCGGACCCTGTGTCTCCCTTGCATTTCATCTTGCTCATCACGGGCGGCATCGTTCTTATCGCCTGCGGGTCCCTCGTTCTGATCCGACACCGCCGTCACTCGGGTCGCTAGGCTCAGCCCCCTGTTCATTCATGAACGAACAGGGGGCTTTTTGACGTTTCCGCAGGATTCTTTTATTTAACCCACCTTCTCATTCATGAATGAACGAGTCGGATGGATCGGCCGCACCCATTTCAGGCGCCGCCCCCTCCGCCGAAGAACAGCGCGTGGGCATCGCCGGCGTCGCGGCGTCCGAAGAACTCCCGGACCAAAGCGAGGCGCTCGACGGTCGAGGCGGCGAGCGGGGCCGGCAGCGCATCGGGCGCAAACCAACCGACCTCCAGGCTCTCCTCATCGCCCACGCGCGGCTCGGCATGCTTCTCGTCGACCGGTCGGCACACGAATAGCAGGTCGAGATACATCGTGTTGTCGCCGTTGGCGTACGTGATCACTCGGCTCGAAGCCTTGACGCTTGCGAGTTCCTCCGCCACGACTGCCACGCCCGTCTCCTCGAGGACCTCGCGAACCGCCGTCGTCGCCGGCTCCTCGCCGGGCTCGTTGATGCCGTAGACGAGCGCCCACTCGCCCGTGTCGGCACGGCGGCCCATCAGGATGCGCCCGCGACCGTCCTCGACATACGCCGTGATGCCGATGAGCCACAGCAGGTCATGGCCGATCTTCTTGCGCAGCTGGACGATGAAATCGGGTGTGGGCATGACGGCTCCTCGCGATCGACAATGGGTACAACCCCATTGTATGCATCCACCTCGAAAGGAGAAGCTATGCCCGTCATCCGCGTCAATGCCTCGACCCCTATCCCCCGCGACAAGCAGGTTGAACTCAAGCAGGCGTTCGGCCAGGCAATCGCTGCGGTTCCCGGAAAGTCCGAACAGTGGCTCATGTGCCAGTTCGAGGAAAACGTTCCCACTTTCTTTGCCGGAGACGACTCTGAGCCCGCCGCCTATATCGAGGTGAGCGTCTTCGCCCGCGGCGAGGTTCCGACGACCGCATGGGAGCAGCTGACCGAGCAGATCACGCCCGTCGTATCGCGCACCCTCGGCATCGATCCGACGCGCATCTACATCAACTACAGCGCGAGCGCGAACTTCGGATGGAACGGCATGAATTTCTAGGAAGGCGCTGATCGTTTATTTTCGCAGCGGGTGCCCGCCACGGGGCCAATCCGGCGCGAAATGGATTGATCGGCGTTTCCCTGGTGCAACACCCCAGTTTGGAGCGCCTCGCCCTCTGGCCTTGGCGACCGTCCGGTCCGGCGCTCCGAACCCTGGAAATACCCCGGCAAACAGGGATGCTGATGGGGCATACTCAGTACGAGCAGAAGGATTAAAGCCCTCCTGCGGGTTAAGTTGTTGGTGGGTAGCACCCACGCGGAACAACCGCCTCCGCATAAGGCGGTTGTTCCTTTTTAGGCATCACCCACCGAGAGTTATTTGATCACCAAAATCAAGATGATCACGAACGCAACGAACGTTGCAACAGTGCCGGCCGCCGCAAACGGCCCCGTCCCAAAACGTACCACCCGCGCGCTTCTGGGCTTCCATCGTGCGCCAGCGCCCTATCATGGATACATCAACGTTGGGACGCGGCTCGCCTGCGCGTTCCGCACTGCAAGGGGGTATGCATGAGATACCTGATCGTTGGCGGCGTCGCCGCCGGCACCAAGACCGCAGCGAAGATCAAGCGCTGCGACCGCTCCGCGGACGTACTCGTCATCACCAAAGGTCGCGATATCAGCTATGCGGGTTGTGGGCTGCCCTATTACGTGGGAGGGGACATCGAGACCCGTGAGGAGCTCATCGTCAACACGCCCGAGGCATACGCCGGCCTCACCGGCGTGACGGTCCAAACCGGCCAGGAGGCGATTTCACTCGATGCCGCGGCAAAAACCGTGACCGTCCGTTCCGAGAACGGTGAAGAGCGCGCCGAGGCATACGACAAGCTAGTCATCGCCACGGGCGCCAACCCGTTCATGCCGCAGGTCGCAGGCATCGACCTGCCCGGCGTGTTCGGCCTGCGCACCCCGGACGACGCGACCGGCATCCGCGATTACATCAAGGATAACGCCTGCCGTCGCGCCGTCGTCTGCGGAGCCGGCTTCATCGGCCTTGAAATCGCGGAGAACCTCATGGCCCAGGGTCTCCAGGTCACCGTCATCGATGCGATGCCCCAGATCCTGCCGAACGTGCTCGACCCCGAGATGGCCGGCTTCGCCACCCGTCAGCTCAAGGCGGCCGGCATGCGCGTGCTCACGGGCACCGCGCTGACCGGCATCGCCGGCGAGACGCGCGCCGAGGGCGTCCAGACCGCGACCGGCACACTCCCCGCCGACATCGTCGTGGTCGCCATCGGCATCCGCCCGGCGACCGCGTGGCTTGAGGGATCGGGCATCGAGATGGTCAAGGGGACCATCGTCACCGACGAGTTCTGCGCGACCAACCTGGCGGATGTCTACGCCGCCGGCGACTGCGCCATGGTGCGCAACGCCCTCACCGGCAAGCCCGCCTGGAGCCCCATGGGGTCCACGGCAAACATCGCCGGCCGCGCGCTCGCCCGCACGCTCACCGGAACGCCCACGAGCTATCCGGGCGTGCTCGGCACCGGCGTCGTCCGACTGCTGCCCACGCTGAACGCCGGGCGCACCGGCCTCACGGAGGCGGCGGCCCGCGAGGAGGGCTTCGATCCCGAGAGCATCGTCGCCGTCGTGGATGACAAGGCCCACTACTACCCCGGCTCCTCGAGCTTCTTCATCAAGCTTATCGCCTGCAAAAAGACCCATCGCCTGCTCGGCGTTCAGGTGCTCGGAGCGGGCAACGTCGACAAGGTCGTCGATATCATGGTCGAGGCGCTCTACCAGAAGTTCAAGGTCGAGGACCTCGACCTCATGGACTTCGCCTATGCGCCGCCGTTCTCCACGGCCATCCATCCGCTCGTGACGGCCGGCTACATCCTCGAGAACAAGCTCGCCGGCCAGCTGGAATCCTTCACGCCCGCCCAGTACGCCGCAGGCGAGGCGGCCGGTTACGCAGTCATCGACGCGCTGCCCGCGCCCACCATCCCCGGCGCCGAATGGATCGACCTCACAAAGGTCGCAGGCGAGCTGCCCGGCCACGCCAAAGACGAGAAGCTGCTGCTCGTGTGCGCCAAGGGCAAGCGCGGCTACTTCATGCAGAACCGCCTCAAGGCAGCCGGCTACACGAACACGCGCGTGCTCGAAGGCGGCATCACGTTCAACGAGGTCAAGGTCCCGCGCCCCGCGGGCAAAAAACTGCCCGCCGCCGAGATCAAGCGCCTGAAGGGCTTGGGCTGCCTGCAGGACAAGCGCTTCGACGACGTGTTCAACATCCGTGTCATCACCCGCAACGGCAAGTTGACGAGCGCCGAGCAGAAGACGGTCGCCGAGGCCGCCGAGACCTACGGCACCGGCGAGGTCACCATGACCACGCGCCTCACCCTGGAGATCCAGGGCGTGCCGTATGACAACATCGCCGCCTGCATCGAGTTTTTGCAGGACCACGGCCTGGATTCCGGCGGCACCGGCTCCAAGGTCCGCCCCGTCGTCTCCTGCAAGGGCACAACCTGCCAATACGGCCTGATCGACACGTTCGATCTGTCCGAGAAGCTGCACGAGCGCTTCTACGTCGGATACCATGGCATCGAGCTGCCGCACAAGTTCAAGATCGCCGTCGGCGGCTGTCCCAACATGTGCGTCAAGCCCGACCTCAACGACCTGGGAATCGTGGGCCAGCGCATCCCGCAGATCGACCTCGGGAAGTGCCGCGCCTGCAAGGTCTGCCAGGTCGTGAAGGCCTGCCCCATGGGCGACGCACAGGTCGGCCCGGACGGCAAGATCACCATCGATGAGAGCCTCTGCAACCACTGCGGTCGCTGCGTCGGCTCCTGCCCGTTCGGCGCGGTGACCGAGGAGCTCACCGGCTACAAGGTCTATATCGGAGGACGTTGGGGAAAGAAGACCGCCCACGGCCGTGCGCTCGAGCGGATCTTCACCAGCGAGGACGAGGTCATGGATGTCGTGGAGCGCGCCATCCTGTTCTTCCGCGACGAGGGCATCTCGGGCGAGCGCTTCGCCGACACCGTGGCGCGCCTGGGCTTTGAGTACGTGCAGGACAAGCTCCTGACCGCACCCATCGACAAGGAAGCCATCCTCAACAAGAACGTGGTGGGCGGCGCGACCTGCTAGCATACGGTTCACGCTCGCAAGGGGCGCCACGGGAAGCATATCCCGCGGCACCCCTCATATACCGCCCTCACAAGCGCCTACACCAGATCGAAAACAGTCAGCGCGCCTGCTGCCAGCAGCAAAACGGACAGGGCGACGTCGCCGACACGATTGCCGTACACCGCCTCGCCACGAGGACCAGACCAGATGACGTACACGATGTAGAGCATGAACAATACGCTCGCTACCATGAAGGCATCGGCAGCAAGAGGCATCCCGCCCGCGTCGCACAGACTCGCGATAATCCGAGTTACGCCTGCGCCCGCAAACGCACTATTCGCGCGAAACAACCGTCGGCGCTCTGAACCCTTCCGCTCCATCAACCGTGAACCTTTCGATCCCATCAATAAATCCCTGCGGAGTCAATTCCCGCTTGGGTCTGGTAAAGCACGCCATCATCGTCATACCATCTCTTCAGGATTGTGACAACGTAGATCCCGCCGTTAGGATCGTCTGGGACAGAGCCCAGAATCCAAACCGCCGCAACTGCGGCACCCAGCGCAACGTCTAGTGCGGGGATGCCAATGCGGCCGACAAAGAGGCTCGCAACATTTGCCGCAGTTGCGTAGGGCCCGAATATTGCCCGGATCTCAGCAAAGGATATTTGATACCTCGTATATGTTCTGACAGGTTGATTTACACGCTGAACAACATCTTCATCGCCATAGCTTTCTGGCTCCGATGACAAATACAGAGTCGCACCCGTGAAATCAGACGTCACCTTTCCAGTCTCCACATCAAAAAACAAATGATTGGATTTTCCCGTGGCCTCATCCTCAATGGTAACAGTGCGAACTCCGCCGGCTTCGGACAAGCTGATGATTTTCTTAGAACCATTATCGTTGATCGTTATTGAACCGTTCTGGTTCTCTCCAATCGAGATACCCGCAGAGCTGAGTATACTTTCATCATTCGACATACCAAACGCAGCGGCAACTGGAGAAACTCCCTGGAAGAATAACGCTGCCGTCACGATAGCCGTCATCAAACGCTTACCCTTCATCATCTTCCTTTCTCGCCTGCGTTTCGAACCAATCCAATTGAAGAGGTGCCCTATTGATTCAGTTTGAGCCGCACCCTTGACTCAAGAACCCAACATGCTGTCTGTTTCTTCTACATGGGACACACCTCCTTCATGGTGAATCTACATGTGCACCCACAATCACCTATCGCATGTGCTTATGAGGAATCGGAAGGGTGCATAGGCTACTGCAGCTTGCGCCAACAATACTGAAATGACACGGCATTTCGTATAGACAACCGATATGTAATATCGCGACAAGAGTGTCTACAGGGTTACCTATCCAGCTCACGTGCAAGAAGAGCGACAAAGCCCTCCGCGATTTTCACATCCAGAATCCCATACGCCTCACGTCGAGCCGAATGACTTGTTCCGAACGAAACATGCAAACGCTCAAGAATCTGCGACCCCATCTGGCCTCGTCCCAGAAACATGGCCGTCATACATTCACAATACTCCGCACAAGCGCCATTTGAGGAGCCTGCGACGAGTGCTATGTCACCGTCAGCATAAAGCGCCCAACTCGATGCACAGCTGCCATGAGCACGGGTACAATGGGGTCATAACAACGTCATCGCGAACGAAAGGACCCCCATGGCAACATGTGAACATGCCGCTGCGGCGGGCGGGCAGACCGCGCCGATGCAGTTCGAGGAAAACAACCTCTCCGAGGTCAAGCGCGTCATCGCCGTGCTGTCCGGCAAGGGCGGCGTGGGCAAGTCGCTCGTCACCGGCTCGCTCGCCGTCGAGCTCGCGCGCGGGGGCGCCAAAGTCGGCATCCTGGACGCCGACATCACCGGTCCGTCCATCCCCCGCATGTTCGGCATGGGCGACCGCCGCGCCCACGGCCTGGGCAAGCTTCTGCTCCCCGAGATCTCCGCCACGGGCATCAAGGTGATGTCGTCCAACCTGCTGCTGCAAAACGAGACCGACCCCGTGCTCTGGCGCGGCCCGATCATCGCCGGCGCCATCAAGCAGTTCTGGAGCGACACCTCGTGGGGCCCGCTCGACTACCTGCTGGTCGATATGCCTCCGGGTACGGGCGACGTGGCGCTCACGGTCTTCCAGTCGCTGCCCGTCGACGGCATCGTCGTGGTCACCAGCCCGCAGGACCTCGTGTCCATGATCGTGGCCAAGGCGGTCAACATGGCCGACAAGATGAACGTGCCGATTCTGGGCATCGTCGAGAACATGAGCTACGTGCAGTGCCCCGACTGCGGGCGCGCCATCGAGATCTTCGGTGAGAGCAAGCTCGACCAGGTCGCCGAGACCTACAACCTGAAGGTGCTCGACCGCCTGCCCATCGACCCCGCGCTCGCCGCCGCATGCGATGCGGGCACCATCGAAGCCGACCTTCCCGCAGGTACCCTGCCCCTCACGCTCGCGGCCGCCCGTGCCGTCGAGGCGCACGAGGGCGACGAGGATAAGCAGGCATAGGTGGCCGGCTCTCCCATATATGATGTAGCGATCATCGGCGGCGGCGCCTCAGGGCTCGCCGCCGCCCTGTCTGCAGGCAGGACAGGACAGTCGGTCGTCCTCATCGAACGCGATGTCGAGGTCGGCCTGCCCATCCTCGCCACCGGCAACGGGCGGTGCAACCTATCCAACGCCGACCTCGACCCTGCACGCTACCGGCACCCCGACATCGCGCGCACCGTCATGGGCGATCATCCCGAGGAGGAGCTCGCGCAGCTCTTCGATTCGATCGGCCTTCTGACCTGCGAGATCGACGGTCGCCTGTATCCATACAGCAAGCGAGCCGACACCGTGCGCGACGCCCTGGTCGCCACCGTGGCCAAGCTCGGGGTCGATATCCGGTGCTGTGCCGAGGTCGAACGCGCCGTGCATGATGACGCCGACGGATGGCAGCTCGAGCTCTCGGTCCCCGCAGGCCCGCTCCCGACGCCCAAAAAGCCCCCCGCGGACTTTCGCGCCCATCTGCGCGGGCTGCGAAAAGAACTCAAGCGCGCGCCGCGCACGAGAGAGCGCGTATCCGCCCACCGCGTCATCATCGCCTGCGGCGGTGCGTCTGAGGGCGTAGCCGGCTTGTTCGGCCTGCCCCATATCGAGGAGATGCCGGTGCTGTGCCCGGTCGCCTGCACGCCGCGGCCCGACACCACCGCGCTCAGCCGCCTCGACGGGCTCCGCGTCGACTGCCGTCTGTCGCTCATGCACGGCAACGCGCGCTGCTGGTCCGAAGAGGGTGAGGTGCTGTTCCGTCCGTACGGCATCTCCGGCATCGTCGCCTTCGACCTGTCGCGCCGCGTGAAGGCGGGTGACATCATCGAGCTCGACCTATTCCCTTCCTTCTCGGAAGGGGAGCTCATCGAACTGTTCGACAGGCGCTGCGCCGTCGCCGGCATGCCCGAGACAGCGGGCCCCGCTTGGTTCTGCGGCATGCTCGCCCCCGCTTTGGCGGCCCATGTCGACGCGGTCTCCGAGCACGCAGGCGGTCGAGGCGTCCGCGCCTATGCTCATGCCTGCAAGCATCTCGCCTTCACGGCAGCGGGGACGACGGAGCACGCGAGCGCCCAGGTGCGGCGCGGGGGCATACCGTTCGATGCGGTCGATCTGCCCGACCTTTCCGTCAAGCCCTCGTGCGCGCCGGCGCTTTCGGTCAGCGGCGAGGCGCTCGACATGGATGCGGACTGCGGGGGCTTCAACCTCGCCTGGGCCTGGCTCTCGGGCCTGCGTGCCGGCGCGGTGCGTCCGTAGGAGGGCGAGCCCCTGGACACGCCCCTGCGATGGCGCCAGCCCCATCCAAAGGCCTCGCACCGTCTCGGGGCGTGCAGAGGGGACGTTGCCTGCAGCAGCCCTACACGAGCCGACCGCTCTAGGGAAACATTGATTTATGGCCTTCAAGCCCCGCAGGACGGGGCGAACGACCTCCGCGCATCGTGGAGCGAGGCCCTGCGGCAAGGCTCAGCCACTGCATCTACCAGGTCACCCTCTAAAAGGGTACAGTTACTGGGTATAGTTAGCGGGTATCCTGTGGTTTCACCGATGCCCGGGGCATATCGGAACATAAATCAGCGGTTCTCTAGGCTGCACCCGGCGTCAAACCATCTACCATGTAGCCCATGCACATCCCGATACGCGAAAGGCGCGCCATGCTAGAGATCACCCAGATTCCCGTCAGCCTCGATACGGGAGCGACCGAGCAGGGCTGCCTTGACGCCTGCCGCTCCGAAGCAGCCCGTGTGCTCTCCTGCAGGCCGGAGGACCTCGCACATGTGGAGCTCCACCGCAAATCCGTCGACGCGCGCAAGAAGCGCGAGGTCCACTTCGTCCTCAGCGCGCATGTGAACCTGCGCACCCGCGCGGCGGAAGAGGCGGCGCTGCGGCGCCTGTCCGCGCGCAACGCCTCCCGGGTGCGCAAGATCGATGACACCCCGGTCAACTACCCCGCTCCCCTGCACGCCTCCCGTCGGCCCGAGATACGGCCCGTCGTCGTCGGCGCAGGGTGCGCGGGGCTGTTTGCCGCCCTCACGCTGGCCGAGGCGGGCCTGCGCCCGCTGCTTATCGAACGCGGTGACAACGCCGAGCGGCGCACGACGGCCATCGACCGTTTTATCAAGACCCGCGAGCTCGACCCCGAAAGCAACATCCAGTTCGGCCTGGGCGGGGCCGGCACGTTCTCCGACGGCAAGCTCAACACGGGCACCAAGAACCCGCATCACCGGTTGATCTTGCAGACGATGGTGGATGCGGGCGCCGCGCACGACATTCTCTGGGACGCGAAACCCCATGTGGGCTCAGACGTCCTGCCCCTGGTCGTCACCCATATCGTTCGGCGCATCGAGCAGCTGGGGGGCGAGGTCCGCTTCCGCTGCCGGATGGTCGACATAGAGCGCACCGTCACAGGGGCACCGAAGGCCATCACCGTCGAGCAGGACGGGGGTGCGGGCGAGGCCACCGAGCGCATCGCCGCAAACCGTATCATCCTCGCGTGCGGCCATTCGGCGCGCGACGTGTTCGAGCTGCTCGTACGTCGCGGATTCGCCGTCGAGCGCAAGACGTTCGCCATGGGCGTTCGCATCGAGCACCTGCAGGCGGATATCGACCGCGCCCAATACGGCCCTGCTGCCGGCCACCCCGCCCTCGGGGCCGCCCCCTATAAGCTGGTGGCCCACATGCCGAACGGCCGCAACGTCTTCACGTTCTGCATGTGCCCGGGCGGCGAGGTCGTCGCCGCAGCCTCCGAGGCCGGCGGCGTTGTCGTCAACGGGGCCAGCCTCCACGCCCGCGCGGGCGTGAACGCGAACGCGGCGCTGCTCGTTAACGTGAATCCCGACGACCTGCCGGGCACGGACCCGCTCGCAGGCGTCGAGCTGCAGCGCCGTTGCGAGCGCAGGGCGTTCGAGATGGGAGGCGGGGACTACCGCGCCCCCGCGCAGCTCGTCGGCGACTTCCTTTCCGGGCGCGAAAGCGCACGCGTGGGCCGCATCCAGCCCACGTACCCCCTCGGAGTCACCTGGACCGCCATCGACGAGGTGCTCCCTTCGCACATCGTCGAGACGCTGCGAGCCGGCATCCCCGCCCTCGGCAAGAAACTGCGCGGCTATAGCGACGACGAGGCCGTGCTCACCGCCATCGAATCGCGCTCGAGCTCGCCGGTCACCGTCGTCCGCGATCGCTCCTGCACCGCCCTGGGCGCGCCGGGCATCTACCCGTGCGGAGAAGGCGCCGGCTACGCGGGCGGCATCATGAGCGCCGCAGCCGATGGCATTCGTTGCGCCGAGGCGCTCATCGACAGCCTGTAGCGACCCGCCTCGATGGGTTGGTTGGGGACGTGTTCGTTTCAACCCATCTGTCGAGCCGCCTCCGTATCCACGATGGTCCGACAGGGGCCAGTGAAAAGGGCCCCGCCGCGCTTCGCGACGGGACCCTCAACATGCCAAGATCGAATCTGAAGCTACGCGCGGTCCCTGCCGAACAGGCGCACCGGAGCCGCGATCGAATCCTCGACGGAGCCGACGCCCTGCAGGGACACCGCGCCGTACACAAAGCCCCATGCAGCAACGAAAAGCATGAGCGAGGCGACTCCCTGAGCCCCCGAGACGCCCGCGAAGCCCATTGCCAGCGCAAGCGCCAGCACGGCGACCACGACGGCCACGCACAGGGAGACGACCCAGCGGCCCGCACCCATGCGGTCCATCTCAAGCGAGACGGCAACCAGGTACAGCGCCGCGAACACGCCCGCGAATGCGAGGACGCCGGCATAGTCGCCCATGGTCGTCGGGAAGAACAGTCCCCAGAAGCCGAGCGCGAACATCGCGATCTCGAATGCGACCTCGACCCATGAGAGCACCCAGGTGCTCTTGGATGCGAACGAGCCCACAAGCGACAGGGCGCCCGCGACGATTCCGCAGACAGGAAGCGCGCCGATCACGCCGTCCAGCCCGCTGCCCGCAACGCCCAGCACGCCCGAAGCGGGAACGACGAAATTGTATGCGGCCATGACGAAGCAGCACGCGGCCATGACGACGAGGTTCCACTTTGCCTGCAGAAGGTGCCGCTTGACACGCCCCAACAGATCGACGGTCTGATGTCTCATCGGTTACTCCCCCCATGTATATCCCTGTGGTGAAGTATACCGCAGCCTAAAGGAAACGCCGATGGATTGCCCCGCGGAAGGCGCACGCCTATTTCTTGAAGCGCGCCCCCTGCCTCTTGCGGCCGCCACCGAATGCGGAGCCCTTGCGCGCATTTTGCCTCAGGCGGTCGATGATCTCCTCCTCGCTGCCGCCCTCGACAAGCGCCTTGAGGTGCACGAGCGCATCGCGCAGACGCGCAGCCTCCTCGAAATCCATCGCCTCGCTCGCGCTGCGCATGTCATCCTCCATCGTGGCGATGATCCGCGCGATCTCATCGGACGGCAGGTTCGCGAGCTCGTCGGCAAGTTTGGCGCCGGTCGTCTCCTCCATGGTCTCGCCGCCCGCATCCTCGCTGCCCGCCGGGGTGAAGAACGCGCCGTGCCCGAGCGTGTCGCCGCGGCTGCGGTCCTTCTTGCCCACCGTCTCGGTCGCCTCGGCGATGAAGCTCGAGATGTCGTTGATCGCCTTGCGCACCGTCTTGGGCTCGATGCCGTGCTCCTGGTTGAACGCCATCTGGATCGTACGGCGCCGACTCGTCTCGTCGATCGCCTCGCGCATGGACTCGGTGATCGTATCCGCGTACATGATGACCTCGCCGTCGGCATTGCGCGCCGCGCGACCAATCGTCTGGATCAGCGAGCGGCGGTTGCGCAGGAAGCCCTCCTTGTCGGCATCCAGGATGGCGACAAGCGACACCTCGGGCAGGTCCAGGCCCTCGCGCAGCAGGTTGATGCCCACCAGCACGTCGATCTTGCCCTGGCGCAGGTCGCGCAGGATCTCGACGCGATCGAGCGTCGCGGTATCAGAATGCATGTAGTTAACCTTGATGCCCGCATCGAGCAGGTGGTCGGTCAGGTCCTCGGCCATGCGCTTCGTGAGCGTCGTCACGAGCACGCGCTCATGGCGCGCCGTGCGCTCGCGGATCTCGTCAAGCAGATCGTCGATCTGCCCGCGCACCGGGCGCACATCGATCTTGGGGTCGAGCAGGCCCGTCGGACGAATGATCTGCTCCACGTTGTTCTGGCTCACGCGCAGCTCGTAGTCGCCCGGCGTCGCGCTCACGTAGATGAACTGCGGGATGCGCGCCTCGAACTCGTCGAAGCGCAAGGGCCGGTTGTCGAGCGCCGACGGCAGGCGGAACCCGTGCTCCACGAGCGTCACCTTGCGCGAACGGTCGCCTTCGTGCATACCGCGAATCTGGGGGACCGTGACGTGGCTCTCATCGATGATGCACAGCATGTCCTTGGGGAAATAATCGATCAGCGTGAACGGCGGCTCGCCCGGCTTGCGCCCGTCGAGATGGCGCGAGTAGTTCTCGATGCCCGTGCAGAAGCCCATCGTCTCAAGCATCTCGAGATCATAGTCGGTGCGCTGCTGCAGCCGCTGGGCCTCAAGCAGCTTGTCGGACGCCTTGAGCTCCGCCACACGGCCCTCGAGCTCCTCTTCGATGGTCTTCAGGGCGTGCGTCACCTTGGGCTTCTCGGTCACATAGTGCGAAGCGGGCCAGACGGGAATCGCATCGTACTCGCGCAGGATCTCACCGGTCACCTCGTCGATCTCGGCTATGAGCTCCACCTCGTCGCCGAAGAACTCGAAGCGCAAGGGATGTTCCGCATACGGCGGGTACACGTCGACCACGTCGCCGCGCACGCGAAACGTGCCGCGCGCCAAGTCGTAATCGTTGCGATCGTACTGGATATCGATCAGCGCGTGGATGAAGTCGTCACGCTCGAGCGGATCTTTCTTGTCGACATTCGGCGCCAGACCCGCATAGTCCTCGGGACTGCCGATTCCGTAGATGCATGAGACCGACGCCACCACGATCACGTCGCGACGGGACAGAAGCGAGGCCGTCGCCTGGTGGCGCAGCATCTCGACTTCCTCGTTGATCGACGAGTCCTTCTCGATATAGGTGTCGCTCGACGGCACATAGGCTTCGGGCTGATAGTAGTCGTAGTACGAGACGAAGTACACGACCGCGTTGTGCGGGAAGAACTCCTTGAGCTCGCTCGCGAGCTGTGCAGCAAGGGTCTTGTTGGGCGCCATCACGAGGGTCGGTTTGCCGAGGGCCTCGATGGTCTTGGCCATCGTGAAGGTTTTTCCCGAGCCCGTGACGCCCAGAAGCACCTGGTACCGGTCGCCGTCCTCCACGCCCTTAACCAGTGAAGCAATTGCCTGCGGCTGGTCTCCCGAGGGCTCATAGGGTGAAACGACCTCAAATTTGGCAGCCTCGCCCGCCATGCCGAACCGCTTGAGCTCGCCTCCGACGCGCTCGACCTCAAACTGCGACATGGGTACTCCCCTCTTCGATCGACCTACAGGAAGCTATCGGGATACAGCTCGCGATACCGCTCGTGCGCCGTCGTGACGCGCGCGAGATACGATTGGGTTTCAGGGAACGTGATGGCATCGGAAAGCTCATCGCCCGTCTCCGTCCAACTGTCCACATTGCCCATGCCCGCATTGTACGCCGCGATGGCATGATCGGTCGCGCCGTTGAAATAGGAAATCAGGTACGAGAGGTACGCGCAGCCGATCTCGATATTCGTCGCGGGGTCGTCAAGATTCGAGGAATCATACACCCCTCCGTCGACAAGCCCTTTCACAACCATATCGTGCGCCGTCTCGGGCATGAGCTGCATAAGACCCTGCGCGCCCCTGTCTGAGCGAGCCGTCGGGTCCCAACCCGATTCGGTCTCGATGACGGCGGCCACGAGATACGGATCGACTCCGTGATTGGTCGCCGAGGTAAGGATTTCCTCCTCATAGCGCAGGGGATAGAATACCTGGAACAGCTGGGCGGGAGCGTAAGCATAAGCCCATGACACCACGCCGAACAGCAGCACGATCACGATGGGTACCGTGCGATACCAAGCGAACAGGCGAGGGCGGCGCGTCATTGGGTGACCTCCTGGGCGGACAGCAGATGACGATCAGCAAGCCACTGATCAAGAGAGCTAAACAGGCTATCATCTCCAGCGGTATTGTCAATCACAACCTGCGCAAGGGCGCACAGGCCCTCCTCAGAAGGCTGGCAAGAGGCGCGCTCGTCAAACGCGAGCCCGTCCATGCCGCGCTCGATAGCACGTTCTCGACGGACATCCAAAGGGGCCGTGATGGCGATGATCTCATCAGCCAGCCCGAACGCGTCGGTAAATGCAGATGCCACCGATACCTCGACGACAACGAGCTCGGGATCGGGAGCCGTTACGGTACAGCAGAGCGGCGGAAGCAGACGCAAGGACAGCTGCTCGATGAGAACAGGATGAACGAGCGCGTTTAAGTCAGCAGAATCCTCAGGGGTAGCGAAGGCGACACGTGAAAGCTCCCTGGTATCGATACCTCCATCGGGAGCAAGGACATCGTATCCGAATCGCTCAGCGATATCGAGAACCAGCTGAGATCCCGGCACATAGAGATCTTTCGCCATGGCGTCAAGATCAATTCGCAGGGCCCCGCGCTGCTCAAGGTAGCGAGTGGCGCATGATTTACCTGAGGCGATATTGCCGATAACGAATGCAGTGTACATATACTTCGTTTCTGTTGCGTTGAACTGCGTTGTGTCGATTACAGCATATCAATGTAGCAGAACAAAAGCCGAGAACCAAGCGCGAGCCGCACAGGCTAAACCTATACA